>NZ_KV819915.1:0-266 GCF_001815235.1 Pseudomonas sp. HMSC065H01
GGCAGCCCGGACGCGGTACGCCTGGAACATCGGGTGGCCGGTGCCGACGCCAACCCCTACCTGCTACTGGCAGCGGTGCTGGCAGGCGTTCATCACGGGCTGACCAACAAGGTCGAGCCGGGCGCGCCGATCGAAGGCAACTCCTACGAGCAGATGGAGCCGAGCCTGCCGAACAACCTGCGCGACGCCCTGCGCGAGCTGGACGAAAGCGAGATCATGGCGAAGTACATCGACCCGAAGTACATCGACATCTTCGTCGCCTGCAA
>NZ_KV819915.1:366-90802 GCF_001815235.1 Pseudomonas sp. HMSC065H01
ATCTCCGACCTCGAGTACAACTGGTACCTGCATACCGTCTGAGGTAGCGGTATCGGCGCGCCGGTCCTGGGCCGGCGCCGTACGCAGCGAAATCCGGGGCGGTTTCGCAGACACTCAACGCGGGGGCGTCTGTGTCTGGGAAACCGCCCCGGTCCTTTTCTCGGAACCGGGAAATGTGCGCCACGGCACAGCCTGCCGCCACGCCTCCCGCCAGACTCGATGCTGGCCTGCATCAATGCCTCTGCCGCCTGGCTCCGGCACCATCGTCCGCTCCGTTCCGTCCAGCGAGAAGATTCCATGCCCCGCCTTTCCGCCCTGCTGTTCCTCGCCCTCGCACCCTGGCTGGCCCAGGCCGAGGAGACCCTGCGCGTCTACAACTGGAACGACTACATCGACCCGCAGGTGCTCGAGTCCTTCCAGAAGGACACCGGCATCCGCGTCGAGTACCACACCTTCGCCACCGCCGAGGAACTGGACAAGGCGCTGCGCAGTGGCGAGGCGATCGACGTCGCCGTCCCCTCCCACGACACCCTGCCGGCCCTGCTGAAGGACAACCTGCTGCGGCCGCTGGACTTCACCCAACTGCCCAACCGCAGCCATCTCGACCGTCAATTGCTGAGCAAACTGGCCGCGGTCGATCCTGACAATCGCCACGCCGTCCCCTATCTATGGGGTGCCGTAGGCCTGGCCATCAATACCCCGCAGGCCGAAGCCGCCTATGGCGGGCCGCTGCCCAACAGCTGGAGCCTGCTGTTCGACGCCAGCCAGAGCCAGCGCCTGAAAAGCTGCGGCATCAGCCTGCTGGACGCGCCGGACGAAACCCTGGCGATCCTCCTCAACTACCAGGGCCGCAACCTCGGTCGTACTGCGCCGAGCCAGGTACGCCGCGCCGCCGAGGCGCTGCACGGACTGCGACCGAACCTGCGCTACGTCGACAGCGAGCGCTACATCGCCGACCTCGAAGGCGGTCGCCTCTGCCTGGCCATGGCCTGGGTCGGCGACGCCCTGCGCGCGGCCAAGGCGGGCCAGCCGGTAAGTTTCGAGGTACCGCAGGAAGGCTCGGTGCTGTTCATCGACAACCTGGTGATCCCGGCCGGCGCCCAGCATCCACGCGAGGCGCACCGTTTCATCGACTACCTGATGCAACCGAAGATCGCCGCACAGATCACCGCCGCCACCCTCTACCCCAGCGGCAACGCCGACGCCGCCGGCTTCCTCGATCCCGCCCTGCGCCAGCAACCGGGCCTGTATCCGGACCGCGACACCAGCCGCCGCCTGTTCGCCCTGGAAACGCCGCCGGAAAAGCTCCGGCCGGTGGTCGACGAGATCTGGAAGGCCTTCCGCGGCGCCAGCCAGTGAGCGGCTTGCCCCGGTCGCGTGAGCTGGCGTCCAATAGCCGCTCACGCCCGGAGACCCGCCATGCAGCCCACCTCGTCCACCCGCAAGCCCCGCGCCAGCAGCCAGGCCCGGATCGCCGCGATCCTCGACGCCGCCCGCGGCCTGCTCGCCGACGAAGGCATCGGCGGCCTGACCATCTATAGCGTGGCCGAACGCGCGGAAATGCCGCCATCGTCGGTCTACCACTTCTTCCCCAGCGTGCCGGCCCTGCTCCAGGGGCTGACCGGCGAGGTCCACGCCGCCTTCCGCGCGTGCCTCGAACAGCCGGTGGACCATGCAGGCCTGCGCTGCTGGCGCGACCTGTCGCGGATCGTCGAGGAGCGCATGCTGGCGGTCTACGCCCGCGACGCGGCGGCCCGCCAACTGATTCTCGCCAGCCACGGCCTGGCCGAAGTCACCCAGGCCGATCGCCAGCATGACGTGCAACTCGGCCAGGCCATGCGCGCCCTGTTCGAGCGGCATTTCCTGCTGCCACCGCTGCCGACCGATATCGAGATCTTCAGCCTGGCCATGGAGCTAGGCGATCGCGTCTACGCATTGTCGGTCCAGCGTCACGGGATCATCGACGCACGCCTGGCGGAAGAAGGCATGCGGGTGTTCGACGCCTACCTGGGGCTCTACCTGCCGCCGATCCTGGAAAAGCGTAGCGAACCATTATCCGGATTTATATCTGATTTAAATCGATAGAAAATCCATAACACCCTCTTAAACCGCTTCACAGTCCGATTTTTATCGGATATAAATCCGCCCATCACTCGATCGGGCGCGACACCCCGTTCCCGCCCGCCCGACCCACAACCGGCCGCCGCCAAGCCCGGCAGCCATCCGAGCCAGCACACGAGGTGCTCCATGACCCGCAACGTCACCGTCGCCGCCACCCAGATGGCCTGCTCCTGGGATCGTCCGGCGAACATCGCCCGCGCCGAGAAACTGGTGCGCCAGGCCGCCGCCAGGGGTGCGCAGATCATCCTGATCCAGGAACTGTTCGAGACCCCCTACTTCTGCCAGAAGCCGAACCCGGACTACCTGCAGCTGGCCACCACGGTCGAGGAGAACGCCGCCATCGCCCACTTCCAGGCCCTCGCCCGGGAGTTGCAGGTGGTATTGCCGATCAGCTTCTTCGAACGCGCCGGGCGCGCCCGCTTCAACAGCATCGCGGTCATCGACGCCGATGGCGGCAACCTCGGGGTCTACCGCAAGAGCCACATCCCGGACGGCCCGGGCTACCACGAGAAGTACTACTTCAATCCGGGCGACACCGGCTTCAAGGTCTGGCAGACCCGCTACGCACGGATCGGCGTCGGTATCTGCTGGGACCAGTGGTTCCCCGAATCGGCGCGCAGCATGGCCTTGCTCGGCGCGGAACTCCTGTTCTACCCGACCGCCATCGGTAGCGAACCGCACGACGCCAGCATCAGCTCGCGCGATCACTGGCAACGCGTGCAGCAAGGCCATGCCGGAGCCAACCTGATGCCGCTGGTGGCTTCCAATCGCATCGGCCGCGAGGAGCAGGATGGCTACGACATCACCTTCTATGGTTCTTCGTTCATCGCCGACCCGTTCGGCGAGAAAGTCGAGGAGCTGAACCGCACCGAGGAAGGTATCCTTGTCCACACCTTCGACCTCGATGCGCTGGAGCGCACCCGCAGCGCCTGGGGCGTGTTCCGCGACCGCCGGCCGAACCTCTACGGTCCGCTGAAGACCCTCGACGGTTCGCTGGAGTCGTGAGGCCTCGGGAAACGATCCGCGCGGGGACGCCCCGCGCATTCCGCGCCGGCGTCCGCCGCGCATAGCAACGATTTCAGGAGCAGCGATGAGCAACCCGACCAGCACCCCACGCGCCGACGGCTTCCGCATGCCCGCCGAATGGGAACCCCACGAGCAGACCTGGATGGTCTGGCCGGAACGCCCGGACAACTGGCGCAACGGCGGCAAGCCGGCCCAGGCGGCCTTCGCCGCGGTGGCCAAGGCCATCGCGCGCTTCGAGCCGGTCACCGTCTGCGCCAGCGCCGGGCAGTACGAGAACGCGCGCGCACGCCTCGACGACGGCAACATCCGCGTCGTGGAAATCAGCAGCGACGATGCCTGGGTCCGCGACACCGGCCCGACCTTCGTCATCGACGACAAGGGCGATGTACGCGGCGTCGACTGGGGCTTCAACGCCTGGGGCGGCTTCGAAGGCGGCCTGTACTTCCCCTGGCAGCGCGACGACCAGGTGGCACGCAAGATCCTCGAGATCGAACGGCGCGCCCGCTACCGCACCGACGACTTCGTCCTCGAGGGCGGCTCGATCCACGTCGACGGCGAAGGCACGCTGATCACCACCGAGGAATGCCTGCTCAACCACAACCGCAACCCGCACCTGAGCCAGGCGGAGATCGAGCGGACCCTGCGCGACTACCTTGCGGTGGAGAGCATCATCTGGCTGCCGAACGGCCTCTACAACGACGAGACCGACGGCCACGTCGACAACTTCTGCTGCTACGTGCGTCCCGGCGAGGTGCTGCTGGCCTGGACCGACGACCAGGACGACCCGAACTACCTGCGCTGCCAGGCCGCCCTCCGCGTGCTGGAAGAAAGCCGCGACGCCAAGGGACGCAAGCTGGTGGTACACAAGATGCCGATCCCCGGCCCGCTGTACGCGACCCAGGAAGAGTGCGACGGCGTGGATATCGTCGAGGGCAGCCAGCCGCGCGATCCCTCCATTCGCCTGGCCGGCTCCTACGTGAACTTCCTGATCGTCAACGGCGGCATCGTCGCGCCGAGCTTCGACGATCCCAAGGACGCCGAGGCCAGGGCGATCCTCCAGCGCGTGTTCCCCGAGCACGAGGTGGTGATGGTCCCGGGGCGCGAGATCCTCCTCGGCGGCGGCAACATCCATTGCATCACCCAGCAGCAACCGGCGCCGCGCAAGGCCTGACGGGCATCCCGCAGGGCGGATGGCAAGCCGCGGCGCTGTTCGCCCTGGCCGGCCCGGCACGCCGAGTGGCGCCATGAATGAAAAAAGCCCGCGTCCTCCAGGAGGACGCGGGCTTTTTCCTGTCCGGCCGGAGCTTACAGCAGCGGCAGGGTGTAGCTGACGATCAGGCGGTTCTCGTCCTGGTCGCGCTGGTTGTTGCTCGAACCGGCAGCCGGCAGGCCGCTGCGGAAGGAGGCGTTCTTCCAGGTGAAGCCCAGGCCCTTGAAGGTGCCGTCCGGGATCACGTAGGCCAGGGAGATATCGCGTTCCCACTCGCTCTGGTCGCCGCGGGCGGTCTTGATCTTGTCGCCGCTCAGGTAAATGGTGTTGAAGGTCAGGCCCGGCACGCCGACGGTGGCGAAGTCGTAGCCGTAGCGGACCTGCCAGGTGCGCTCGCCAGCACGCTGGAACTTGCCGATCTGCACGTCGGTGATCAGGTACGCGGTAGAACCTTCGCCATCGCCACGGTTCAGGAACGGGAAGTCACTGTCGCCGTTGAGGATCTGGTAGCCGGCGCCGATGCTGTGGCCGCTGACGGTATAGGTGAAGAGGCCGCTGAAGGCGCGGTTGTCGACTTCGCCCTTGGTCACGCCGCTGCCGTAGTAGCCGCTGCTGACGTAGCCGTCGGCACGGCCGGAACGGCTGCCGTTCTTGCCGTCGGAGCTGCTGTCGAAGGCGCGCAGGTCGGTCTTCAGGACGCCCGGGCCAATCTGCCAGTTGTGGATCAGGCCGAGGAAGTGCTGCTTGTAGAAGTCGTCCAGGTTGCCGTAGTAGTACTGCAGGGTCAGGTCCTTGTTGACCTTGTAGTCGCCACCCGCGTAGTAGAACTTGTTGCTGTCGCGCGAACTGGCGCTGCTGCCGTTGGCGCCGGCGATGCTCAGGCTGCGGTTGTCGGTGGAGTTACGGCCCTTGGAGTGCTCCAGTTGGCCGGCAACCAGGGTGAAGTCCTTGAGGTCGGTCGAGGTGACCTGGCCGCCCTCGAAGGTGACCGGCAGCAGGCGGCCGTCGTTGTAGGTGACCACCGGCAGCTTCGGCTGCAGGGTGCCGTAGCGGAACTCGGTGTTGGACACCTTGGCCTTGGCGGTCAGGCCCAGGCTGGCGAAGTCGTGCACCGGCTCGCCGTTGCTTTCCAGCGGGAACACGGTGCCCGGCTGGCGGTCCAGGCCGCTCTTGCCGGCACGGCCGCCGCCGTCCAGGCGCACGCCGAGCAGGCCCAGCGCGTCGACGCCGAAGCCGACGGTGCCCTGGGTGAAGCCCGACTGGTAATTCAGGATGAAGCCCTGGCCCCACTCTTCCTGCTTGCTCGGCGAGGCGGTGCCATTGCGGTTGTCGGTATTGATGTAGAAGTTGCGCAGGGTCAGCGATGCCTTGCTGTCCTCGATGAAACCGGCGGCGACCGCCTGTTGCGCCAGGGCACCGAGGGTACCGGCAGTGATGGCCAGGGCCAGTCGTGACTTGTTGATCTTGCGACTCTTCATTGGTCTTTTCCCCATTGGTATTGCTAATTGTCTTCCGGTCGGGGGAAGTGGAACGCGTGGGCCCGACCGGTCGTTGAAACACTGAGCGCCGTACCATCCCGGAAGATGGCGCGCGCGAAACTCGGCATTCGATGGATCAGGAAACGGCGCAACCCGCGACGATGGAACGACGGGGCAGGCAAGCAGGCAGGGAGGCAGCGAACGGAAGCGTGTGCATGGGCGTACTCGTGTCTTGTTATTGTGCGGCGGGTGTCTCGACCCACCGCCAGTGAAGGCAATTTGTAAGCCAATCTTTCCATCGGGCTCCGCCTTCGCGTCCTCTCGGGCTTCCTGCCCTTCTCCCGGCTGACGGGCCGAAGGGTGTCGGCAGAAAACCGCCTATTACAGCTTCCTTTCTGGCGAGTTACCGCCACGTTTCAGAAATCGTTATTTCCCGCGCTTTATAGCGCGTGGGTAATAAACAGTAAAATATCCGCAATAAACCTAAAAAGAATTAATTATTCATATTTAATAGCTTTAAGGAATATTGTACCGCAGCCGCGACCTGCCGGTCGCCTCCCCAAAGAGGTATTCCGTGGCGCCGTCGACAAAACGGAAACGTTTGCCCAGTGGTCAGCCCACGACGATGCAGTCCTTGCCCTGGCGCTTGGCCGAGTACATCGCGGCGTCGGCCCGGCTGTAGAGGGCACCGAGTCCCTCGTCATCGGCCTGGAGGACCGTCAGGCCCTGGCTGACGGTGATCCCGAAGCTGTGCTCGCCCTCCTGGAAGCGCAGGCGTTGCACCTCGCGCTGCAGGCGTTCGCCGATCTGTCGCGCGGTCTGCTCGTCGCAGCCGGGCAGCAGCACGGCGAACTCCTCGCCGCCGATCCGCCCGAACAGGTCGCCACGGCGCAGCGCGGCACTGCCGCTCTGGGCGATACGCTGGAGGACCTGGTCGCCGACCTGGTGGCCGAAGCGGTCGTTGATCTTCTTGAAGTCATCGACGTCCAGCAGCAGGAACGCCAACGGTATCCCCTCGCGGCGACACTCCTTGAAGGCCGCCTCGGCACTGTCGAAGAAATAGCGACGGTTGCTGCTCTGGGTCAGCACGTCGGTGGTGGCCAGCCGTTGCAGCTCGCTCTCCATGTGCTTCTTGTCGGTGATGTCCTCGGCGATGCCCACCACCATCAGCGGCAGTCCCGCCTCGCCCTGGCGGCTGACGAAGCACTTGTCGTTGAGCCAGCGGACCTCGCCGTCGCCACGCACGATGCGGTATTCGCGTTGTTCCACGGCGCCACGTTCGAGCACCTGCAGCAGGCTGCTGTCGGCGTAGTCGAGGTCGTCCGGGTAGATGCTGTTGCGCCATTCCTCGTAGTCCGCCAGCAGCAGCGCCGCGGAACGGCCGAAGATTTTCTCGTAGGCGGGACTGACGTAGACCATTCGCCGGTTCTGCCAGTCGTAGGCCCAGAGCACCGAGTTGACGCTGGCCAGCAAGGCGCTGAAGAGTTGCTCGCGCTCCTTCAGCCGGGCCACTTCGGCACGGCTGTGCAGCAAGGCCAGCGCGGCCTCCTGCGGGTCTTCGGGAATGCCGGTTAGGTCGTCCATGGATCGTCGCTCTGCTCGCGGAACGGGTTCGACCGCCAACTTAGCGCAGGGGTCGCGGCGATACAGAAATGCCCGCCGAACGGCAGGGAAAGGCTCCAGCCAGTGCGCTTGATCACAATTGCCGAGCGATGCCGTTCGTATTCGCCGGAGCCTGCACGCCCAGTTGTTTCTGCGCCTCGAACAGCGAGCGCAGGAACAGGGTCAGGGTCGGTCGTTCTTCGTGTCCCTGACGGGTAATGCAATGGAATTCCGAGTCGTAGGCCAGTTGCCGTGGCCGGATCGCCCGCATGCGCCCTTCGGCGACCCAGGTGGCGGCATAGTGCGTCGGCAGGTAGCCGATGTAGGTGCCGCTGAAGACCAGGGTAGCGATGGCCTCCATGGTGTAGGCGTCGGTTCCCTGGTTGAAGCGCAGGTCGTGCGGGCGGTGGTTTTCCGCCATGTAGCCGCGGCCGACATAGTCGGCGGCGCAGATCTCGTCCAGCGCCGGTTCGTCGTCCGCCCGGGCGAAGAAGGGGTGCGCGCTGCCGCAATAGAGGTTCTGCTCCTCGCGGAACAGGGGTTGGTAGTAGAGCCCGGACAACCGGTGGTGAAAGGCCCCCACCGCCAGTTGCAGGCGCTCTTCCAGCACCGCGTGCTCGAGTTCGTCGGGACGCCGCGTGTGCAGCTTGAGCAGCACCTCCGGGGCGCGCTGGCGAAACAGCCGGATGGCCAGCGGCAACGGCAGGCAATGCTGGCCGATGACGCCATCGACGCAGCCCAGGTGCAACGCCTCGCGATCGCGCCCGCCGAGGCCGCGGACCTGCTCGCGGAAACGGGCGATGTCGCTGAACAGGCCGAGCGCGGCGTCGTAGAGCTCCTGCCCCTCCTCGGTCAACTGGAAACCGCCGTTGCCGCGCCGGCACAGGGAATAGCCCAGGCGCACCTCCAAGTCGCGCACCAGCACGCTCAGGCGCGACAGGCTGGTGTTCAGGCGCGCCTGGGCGGCAGTGAAGCCGCCGGCCTCGACGATGGCGCAGAAGGTGCGCAGCATGCGCAGGTCGATGTCGTTGAGGTTGCCCAGCATTCCCGCCCCCATGGCGTTCGGTCCGCCTTCGTTATAGCGCCAAAGCCAGGCCGGCGGAACGCCGTCAGGCGCTTCGCGCGGCCGACTCGGCAAGCAGGCAGAGCAGTTCGAACATCATGGTCGCCCCCACCAGCGCCGTGGCGCCGCCGACATCGAACGGCGGCGAGACTTCCACCACGTCGGCGCCGACCAGGTCCAGCCCGCGCAGGCCGCGGACCAGTTGCTGGGCCTGGAGGCTGGTCATGCCGCCGATCTCCGGGGTGCCGGTGCCAGGCGCGAAGGCCGGGTCGAGCACGTCGACGTCGAAACTCACATAGGTCGGCCCGTCGCCCACCACCCGCCGGGCTTCGGCCAGGGTCGCCTCGACGCCCAGTTCGACGAACTCTTCCATGTGGATCACGCGGATGCCGCACTCGCGGGCGAAAGCGTCGTCGTCCGGCGAATACACCGAGCCGCGAATGCCGATCTGCACCGTGCGCAGCGGGTCGAGCAGACCTTCCTCGATGGCCCGGCGGAATGGCGTGCCGTGGGTGTAGGGGTTGTCGCCGAAGTAGCGGTCGTTGGTATCGGAATGCGCATCGAAATGCACCATGCCCAGCGGCCGCTCGCGACCCAGGGCGCGAAAGATCGGCAGGGTCACCAGGTGGTCGCCACCGACCGACAGCGGCAGGGTACCGGCGGCATGGACCTGGCGATAGAAGCCTTCGATGCGGCGCAGCGAATCGAGCAGGTCGATGGGATTCACCGGCGCATCACCGAGGTCGCCGACCCGCACCAGGTCGTAGGGCGCGATGCGGCTGACGTGATGCACCTTGCGCATCAGGCTGGACAGGTTGCGCACCTCGCGCGGGCCATGGCGGGCACCGGCGCGGTTGGTGGTGCCGCCATCCCAGGGCACGCCGATCAGGCCGACCTGCAGCGCCGCCGGGTCGGTGAACGCCGGCAGGCGCATGAAGGTCGGGATGCCGGCGAAGCGTGGAATCTCGGCGGCGTCGAGGGGCTGCGGATGGTCGTTCGACATGGGGCGTCTCCGTGTGGCGGGAAGAAAGCGCCGGGCGCCGCCCGGCGCGGTGGGTTCATTCCGGCTGGGCTCGCAGGCTGGCGGCAGGACGGGTAGCCAGGCTGACCGCGACGAAGGTCGCCAGGCTGGCCAGCAGGCCGTAGACGATTGGCGAGTTGGCGAGCAGGCCGTCGCGGGCCATGCAGGCGATCACCGCCAGGCAACCGGCGACGATGCTGGCGATCGCCCCCTGCGGACTGGCCCGGCGCCACAGCAGCGCGCCGACGATCGGCACCAGCAGGCCGCCGACCAGCAGGTTGTAGGCGATGCTCAGGGCCGCGATGACATCGTTGACCAGGCACGCCAGGACCAGCATCGCCACGCCCATCAGCAGGGTGATGCAACGGCTCAGACGGATGTCGCTGGTGGTACCGGGGCGGAGGAAGCGCGCGTAGATGTCTTCCTGCAGCACGGTGGCCGCCGCCAACAGGCACCCGCTGGCGGTGGACATGATCGCCGACAGCGCGGCCGCCACCACCAGGCCGCGCAGGCCCGGCGCCAGTACCTCGCGGGTGATCTCGGCGTAGGCGTTCTCCGGCACCGCCAGGTCCGGCAGGAGGACCCGCGCCGCCGCGCCGATCAGCGCGCAGGCGGCGCCGTAGAGCATGCAGTAGACGCCGGCGCCAAGCCCGGCGTAGCGCACCACCGTCTCGCTGCGCGCGGTGAACACCCGCTGCCAGATGTCCTGGCCGATCAGCGCGCCGAAGAAGTACAGGAGGAAGTAGGTGAGGATGGTATCCAGGCCGATGTGGCCGAGGTCGAAGAAGCCCGCCGGCAGCACCTCCTGCATGCGCGCCAGGCCAGCGGCGCCGTCGATCGACAACGGCAGCAAGACCAGGAAGATACCGACGGTCTTGATCACGAACTGGATGATGTCGGTCAGCGTAAGGGACCACATGCCGCCGATCACCGAATAGACGATGACGATCCCGCCACCGCAGAGGATCGCCGGGATCCGCGGGATGCCGAATACCACCTCGGTGACCGAGCCGATGGCGATGGTCGCGGTGACCGCCACCATCAGGTCGTAGGCGACCATGACCACCCCGCCGATCAGGCGCGAGGAGGCCTGGTAGCGCTGCTCCAGCACCTGGGTCACGGTGAACACCCGCAGGCGCGCGATCTGCCGCGAGAACACCAGGCTGAGGACGATGATCCCCAGGCCGAGCATGAACACCAGCCACAAGCCGGACAGGCCGAACTGGTAGCCGAGCTTGACCGTACCGATAGTCGACGCGCCGCCGAGCACCACCGCGGCCATGGTTCCCAGGTAGAGGCCGGGGCCGAGGCGGCGTCCGGCGACGAGGAAATCGCTCTGGCTCTTCGCCTTGCGCATTCCGTACCAGCCCAGGCCCAGCATGGCCAGGGCGTAGACCAGCATGATCAGGTAATCCAGCAACATCGCCCGCGCTCCTTTTCTTGTTGTTCTGCGTGACGCCCGGCGTGGCGCCTGGGCACGCCGAAGATAGGCCGGGCGCCGCCCGGGCTGAATCCCGGATCAGGCAAGTCGACTTGCGGAGGAAGAGAAGTATCGGCGGGGCGTCGCACTGGCGACGCCGAAACGCAACGCGCCGGCAGGAGCCGGCGCGTTGCAGAGGCGGCTGACGCACCCGCGAGGGCGCGCCAGGCGTCAGGCGGGACGCAGCGAGTAGGTCTTCAGTTGCGCGGCGAACTCCTTCAGCGACTGGATACCGCTGGCTTCCGCCTCATGCACCCAGTCCTTGATCGCCGCCAGCATGTCGTGGCCGTTGGCGCTGGTCTTGGCCCAGATCTGCTGCAACGCCAGGCGCTTCTCGTAGATCACCTTCAGCGCCTGGCTGTGGGCGAGCATCGAGTCGATGCGCACGTGGTGGCGGTCCTGCAGCAGGCTGGTCTCGCGCGACAGCAGGCGCTTGGCGCGGCGGAACAGGTGGCGCACCGACTCGTCGGCCTTGGCCACTTCCTGCTTGACCAGCGGCGCGATCACCAGCTTGCGGTACTGCGCCATGATCTGGAAGCGGTTGTTGAGGATCGCCATGGCGGTGTCCATGTCCAGGCTGTGCTTGCCCTCGACCCGATGGGCGATCGGCGCGACCCGGGCGACCCTGGCCAGGCGCAGGAAGCTGAACAGCTTGATCCAGGCCCAGCCCAGGTCGAATTCCCACTTCTTCACCGACAGCTTGGCCGAGTTCGGGTAGGTGTGGTGGTTGTTGTGCAGCTCTTCGCCGCCGATGAGGATGCCCCAGGGCACCAGGTTGGTGGCGGCGTCGCGGCATTCGAAGTTGCGATAGCCGACCGCGTGGCCGAGGCCGTTGACCACGCCGGCGGCCCAGAACGGAATCCATACCATCTGCACGGCCCAGACGGTCAGGCCAAGGGCGCCGAACAGGGCCAGGTCGATGAGCGCCATCAGCACCACGCCGCCGATCGGGAAGCGCGAGTAGAGATTGCGCTCGATCCAGTCGTCCGGGCAGTTCTTGCCGTAGATGCGCAGGGTGTCCTGGTTCTTCGCCTCGGCCTTGTACAGCTCCGCGCCTGCGCGCAGAACGGTGAACAGGCCCTTGTGCACCGGGCTGTGCGGATCCTCGACGGTCTCGCACTTGGCATGGTGCTTACGGTGGATCGCGGTCCATTCGCGCGTGTTCATCCCTGTGGTCAACCACAACCAGAAACGGAAGAAGTGCTGCAACGCAGGGTGCAGGTCGAGTGCACGGTGGGCGGAATAGCGATGCAGGTAGACGGTCACGCTGACGATGGTGATATGCGTCAGCACCAGGGTAACTGCCACCAGTTGCCAGGGCGACAGGTCGAGAAAACCGTTGAACCACATAGGCGGTACTGAACCTCGGGGGGATTTGGGAGTGATGAGGGCCTTGTCTGACAAAACCTGGGGGCATTATCACCAAGCGGCTGGGGATTACCATCCGTTCTTTTAGATATGAACAGGGCCGGATGGCCATCATTTATACTGCCCGGCCAATAATTGCCCACTGAAAATCCCATGAGCCCCCGCCTGAGTGCCCTTCGCCTGAGCCTGGCTTATCTCGCAATCGCCATCGCCTGGGCGTTCCTGAGCGATCATTTGTTACAAAACCAGGTCCAGGACCACGACCAGCTGGTGTTCTGGATGACCGCCAAGCGGCTGTTCTTCTTCGCCGCCACCGGCCTGCTCCTGTACCTCTACCTGGTACGCCAGTTTCGCCGCAAGGCCCAGGCCTACGACGAACTGCACGGCAGCGAGCAGCGCCTGAACCGTGCCCTGGAAGCGGTGCGCGACGGACTCTGGGATTGGGACCTGGTGACCGACCGGATGTTCGTCTCGCCGGGCTACGCCGCGCTGGTCGGCCTCGCCCCGGAGGAACTCGGCGACCCCATCGAGACCTGGAAGAAGCGCCTGCACCCGGAAGAGTACGCCACCGTGCTGGAGGCCCACCGCAACCACCTGCAGGGCCTGACCGACAATCTCGACCACATCTACCGCCTGCGCCACAAGGACGGCGACTACCGCTGGATCCACTCGCGCGGCCGGGTCCTCCGCGACGCCCTGGGCAAGCCGCTGCACTACACCGGCGTGGCCCGCGACATCACTCTGCAGCGGCTCAAGGAAGACCACCTGCGCCAGGCCGCGGCGGTGTTCGACAGCACCCGCGAGGGCGTTCTGGTCACCGACGCCCAGGCGGTGATCGTGCACGTCAACCCTTCCTTCGAGCGCATCACCGGCTACCGTTCCGAGGACGTGCTCGGCAAGACCCCGGCGATCCTCCGCTCCGGCCGCCAGGACCAGGCGTTCTACCAGCGCCTGTGGCTGGCCCTGCGCGAGCAGGACGTCTGGAGCGGAGAGATCTGGAACCGTCGCAAGAGCGGCGAGATCTACCCGCAGTGGCTGCACATCCGCGCGGTGCGCAACGACCAGGGCCAACTGACCCACTACGTCGGGGTGTTCTCCGACCTGAGCAGCATCAAGCGCTCGGAGAACGAACTGGACTTCCTCGCCCACCACGACTCGCTGACCGGCCTGCCCAACCGCGTGCTGCTGCGCGAGCGCATCGAACAGGCGCTGGAGAACGGCAAGGACCGGACGGTGGCCGGGGCCCTGCTGCTGATCGACCTCGACCACTTCAAGCACATCAACGACAGCCTCGGCCACACCACCGGCGACATGCTCCTCAAGGAAGTCAGCAAGCGCCTGCAACACCAGCTCGACGAGCGCTGCCTGCTGTCGCGACTGGGCGGCGACGAATTCGCCATCCTCGTCGAGAACGACGACCCGGAAGCCGTCGCGCGACTCTCACAGCGCATCCTCGACGGTTTCAACGCGCCGTTCGACATCCACTGCCAGCCGATCTATATCAGCGCCAGCCTCGGTGTCAGCCTCTACCCGGAAGACGCCAGCGACGTCGACCACCTGATGCAACACGCCGACGCCGCGCTGTTCCAGGCCAAGGACAGCGGGCGTAACGCCTACGCCTTCTACACCCGCGTGCTGACCGCCCGGGCCCGCGCCCATGTCCAGGTGGAATCGGCCCTGCGCCATGCGCTGGATCACGACGAACTGCGCGTCCACTACCAGCCGGTGCACGACCTGGCCAGCGGGCGGATCGTCGGCGTCGAGTCGCTGGTGCGCTGGCAGCATCCCGAGCGCGGCCTGGTGCCGCCAGGCGAGTTCGTCCCGGTGGCGGAGGAATGCGGGCTGATCGCTGCGCTGGACAATTGGGTGCTCAAGCGGGCCTGCCGGCAGATGCGCGAATGGCAACAGCGCGGCGTCGAACTGGAGTTCGTCGCGGTCAACGTCTCCAGCCGGCTGTTCAACCGCGGCGGCCTGGAGGAAAGGATCGCCAACGCCCTGGAAGAGTCCGGGCTGGAGCCCCGCTACTTGGAACTGGAAGTCACCGAAAGCGCGGTGATGGAGGACTTCGAACAGTCCCTCAACCTGCTCTGCCGCCTGCGCATCCTCGGCGTGAACCTGGCCATCGACGACTTCGGCACCGGCTATTCCTCGCTGATGCGCCTCAAGCGGCTGCCGGTACACAAGCTGAAGATCGACCAGGGCTTCGTCGCCGGCCTGCCCGGCGCGGTGGACGACGCCGCGATCGCCCGTGCGATCGTTGCCCTGGCGCAAAGCATGGGCCTGCGGGTGGTTGCCGAGGGTATCGAGCACCAGGACCAGGCGCTGTTCCTGCGCGAACATGGCTGCGACTTCGGCCAAGGCTACTGGTACGGACGGCCGCAACCGGCGGAAGCGCTGCGCTTCGACCTGCCGCCCGTGGCGTTGCCGGAAGACTGAGCCTGGCGGCGAAGCCGGGCCGCTTCGCCGTCTTATAACCACTTTACCTATAAAGATTCTTAAACAATATTTTTAAGAATATTGCCCACTGCTTACTATGCGCCTCACGCCGCCTCCACTTCGTCGAGCAACGCGGCACCTCGAGCCACAGGAGCAGAGACCCATGAGCGCAACCCTCAGAAGCCTGGATGGCCAGGACGAAGCCACCATCCTGCGTGAAATCCAGAGTGCCCTGCGCGGCCTGCGCTTCGGCGCCGTCGAGATCACCGTGCACAACGGCCAGGTGGTGCAGATCGAGCGCAAGGAAAAATTCCGTCTGCAGCAACCGGCCGTCAAGCAGGCCTGAAGCACACGACCCGACTGGACCACCGGAGGCGTCTCGCCATGAACATCCGTTCGATACCCCATCCGCACCGGTACTGCAGCTGTCGGCCGCGAATGCGCGCCTGACGCCCCGTGTTCCCGTCGTTCCGCCAACACCCCATTAGAACAATCGAAACAGCACACACCTAGGAGCTGCACATGTCCCTTCGTCGTTTCGCCCTGGCCGCACTCGCCAGCGCCCTGGTCTCCGGCCCGGTTGCCGCGGCCACGCAACTGCTGAACGTTTCCTACGACCCGACCCGCGAGCTGTACCAGGCCTACAACGCGGCCTTCATCAAGCACTGGAAGGCCCAGGGCGGCGAGGACCTGACCGTCCAGCAGTCCCACGGCGGCTCCGGCAAGCAGGCCCGCGCGGTGATCGACGGGCTCAAGGCCGACGTGGTGACCCTGGCCCTGGCCGGCGACATCGACGAACTGCACAAGCTCGGCAAGCTGCTGCCGGCCGACTGGCAGGCACGCCTGCCGGACAACAGCACCCCCTACACCTCGACCATCGTGTTCCTGGTGCGCAAGGGCAACCCCAAGGGAATCAAGGACTGGGGCGACCTGACCAAGGAAGGCGTGGAAGTCATCACGCCGAACCCGAAGACCTCCGGCGGCGCGCGCTGGAACTTCCTCGCCGCCTGGGCCTGGGCGAAGAAGCAGTACGGCAGCGACGAGAAGGCCAAGGACTACGTGCAGGCGCTGTACAAGCACGTACCGGTACTCGACACCGGCGCCCGCGGCTCGACCATCACCTTCGTCAACAACCAGATCGGCGACGTGCTGCTGGCCTGGGAGAACGAGGCGTTCCTGGCGAAGAAGGAACAGGGCGGGGAAAACTTCGAGATCGTCGTACCCTCCATCTCCATCCTCGCCGAACCGCCGGTCGCGGTGGTCGACAAGGTGGTCGAGAAGAAAGGCACCCGCAAGGTCGCCGAGGCCTACCTGCAATACCTGTACAGCGAGGAAGGCCAGCGCATCGCCGCGCAGAACTTCTACCGGCCGCGCAACCAGAAGGTCGCCGCCGAGTTCGCCACGCAGTTCCCGAAACTGAACCTGGTCACCGTCGACTCCGATTTCGGCGGCTGGAAGACGGCCCAGCCGAAGTTCTTCAACGACGGGGGCATCTTCGACCAGATCTACCAGGCGCAATGATCGCGACGGCAGACCCGTCGCCCGAACCACGGCCCCTCTCCCAGACCCTCTCCCGGACGGGCGAGGGGGCTAGCAGGCCCGGTCCCGTACCGGGCCCACTGCCGGAAGGAACCGGCACCGGGAGAGCCACCAAGCGTTCCAACGCAGAGTAAGGACAGAACATGTCACGACGCATTTCCCCGGTCATACCCGGCTTCGGGCTGACCCTGGGATACACCCTGGTGTACCTCAGCCTGCTGGTCCTGATCCCGCTGGGGGCCATGTTCCTCAAGACCACCCAGCTCAGCTGGGAGCAATTCTGGGCCATCATCAGCGCGCCGCGGGTGCTCGCCGCGCTCAAGCTGAGCTTCGGCACCGCGCTCGCCGCCGCCGTGCTCAACGGCTTGATCGGCACGCTGCTGGCCTGGGTCCTGGTGCGCTACGAATTCCCCGGACGGAAGATCATCGATGCCATGATCGACCTGCCCTTCGCCCTACCCACCGCCGTCGCCGGTATCGCCCTCACCGCGCTCTATGCGCCGGCCGGCCTGGTCGGCCAGTTCGCCAGCGACCTCGGCTTCAAGATCGCCTATACCCCCCTGGGGATCACCCTGGCGCTGACCTTCGTGACCCTGCCGTTCGTGGTCCGCACGGTGCAGCCGGTGCTCGCCGACATTCCCAAGGAAGTCGAGGAAGCCGCCGCCTGCCTCGGCGCCAGGCCGCTGCAGGTGTTCCGCCATATCCTCGTGCCGGCGCTGCTGCCGGCCTGGCTGACCGGTTTCGCCCTGGCCTTCGCCCGGGGCGTCGGCGAATACGGCTCGGTGATCTTCATCGCCGGCAACATGCCGATGAAGACCGAGATCCTGCCGCTGCTGATCATGGTCAAGCTGGACCAGTACGACTACACCGGCGCCACCGCCATCGGCGTGCTGATGCTGGTGGTGTCCTTCATCCTGCTGCTGCTGATCAACCTGCTGCAGCGCCGCATCGAAACCCCGTAAGGAGGGCGCCATGTCCAGTGCAAGCATTTCCGCTGCCACCGCCAGCGCCTCCCGCCGCGGCAACGCCGGCGGCCGCCTGGCCCTGATCGTCCTGGCCTGGCTGGTCTTCGCCCTGTTCCTCCTGCTGCCGCTCTACGTGGTCCTGAGCGAGGCGCTGAAGCAGGGTTTCGGCACCTTCTTCGAGGCGATCCTCGAACCCGACGCGCTGGCCGCACTGAAGCTGACCCTGATCGCGGTGGCCATCTCGGTGCCGCTCAACCTGCTGTTCGGCGTCGCCGCCGCCTGGTGCGTGAGCAAGTTCGAGTTTCGCGGCAAGAGCATCCTGGTGACCCTGATCGACCTGCCGTTCTCGGTCTCGCCGGTGATCGCCGGCCTGATCTACGTGCTGTTGTTCGGCGCCCAGGGCTACTTCGGCGAATGGCTGAGCGACCACGACATCCAGATCGTCTTCGCGGTGCCCGGCATCGTCCTGGCGACCCTCTTCGTCACCGTGCCCTTCGTCGCCCGCGAACTGATCCCGCTGATGCAGGAGCAGGGCACCCAGGAGGAGGAAGCCGCCCGCCTGCTCGGCGCCAACGGCTGGCAGATGTTCTGGCACGTGACCCTGCCGAACATCAAGTGGGGCCTGATCTACGGCGTGGTGCTCTGCACCGCGCGGGCGATGGGCGAGTTCGGCGCGGTATCGGTGGTTTCCGGGCATATCCGCGGTGTCACCAACACCCTGCCGCTGCACGTCGAGATCCTCTACAACGAATACAACCATGTCGCCGCCTTCAGCGTCGCCAGCCTGTTGCTGCTGATGGCGCTGGTCATCCTTCTGCTCAAGCAGTGGAGCGAATCCCGCATGTCCCGACTGAAAAGCAATGCTGACGAGGAATGAACCATGAGCATCGAAATCCGTAACGTCAGCAAGAACTTCAACGCCTTCAAGGCCCTGGACAACATCAACCTGGATATCCAGAGCGGCGAGCTGGTGGCCCTGCTCGGCCCCTCCGGGTGCGGCAAGACCACCCTGCTGCGGATCATCGCCGGGCTGGAAACCCCGGACGCCGGCAACATCGTGTTCCATGGCGAGGACGTCTCGCAGCACGACGTGCGCGACCGCAACGTCGGCTTCGTCTTCCAGCACTACGCGCTGTTCCGCCACATGACGGTGTTCGACAACGTCGCCTTCGGCCTGCGCATGAAGCCCAAGGGCGAGCGGCCGGGCGAGTCCGCGATCAAGGCCAAGGTCCACGAGCTGCTCAACATGGTGCAGCTCGACTGGCTCGCCGACCGCTATCCAGAGCAACTCTCCGGCGGCCAGCGGCAGCGTATCGCCCTGGCCCGCGCGCTGGCGGTGGAGCCGAAGATCCTGCTCCTCGACGAACCCTTCGGCGCCCTCGACGCCAAGGTACGCAAGGAGCTGCGCCGCTGGCTGGCGCGCCTGCACGAGGAGATCAACCTGACCTCGGTGTTCGTCACCCACGACCAGGAAGAAGCGATGGAAGTGGCCGACCGCATCGTGGTGATGAACAAGGGCGTGATCGAGCAGATCGGCTCGCCCGGCGAGGTCTACGAGAACCCGGCCAGCGATTTCGTCTACCACTTCCTCGGCGACTCCAACCGCCTGCAACTGGGCAACGACCAGCACCTGCTGTTCCGCCCCCACGAAGTGTCGCTGTCGCGTTCCGCGGTGGCCGAGCACCGCGCCGCCGAGGTCCGCGACATCCGTCCGCTGGGGGCGATCACCCGGGTAACGCTGAAGGTCGACGGCCAGGACGAACTGATCGAAGCCGAAGTGGTGAAGGACCACGACAGCCTGGCCGGCCTGGCCCGCGGCGAGACCCTCTACTTCAAGCCGAAGGCCTTCCAGCCGGTGGCCAATCTCTGATCCCGCGGCGGGTTCAGCCCGCCGTGCGCTCCGCCAGGCCGCGCAGTCCCGCGCGGCCCTTCGACGACACCTGCAACGCCCGCGAGCCGTCCTGCGGCCGCAACCAGCCCTGGCGCAGACAGGCCTCCAGCAACGCCGCCCCCAGCGCGCCGCCGAGGTGCGGCTTGCGTTCGCTCCAGTCGGGGCAGGCGCAGGCGAACTGCCGACGGCGGCGGCGGACCTCCGCCAGGTCGATTCCCAACCTGGCCAGCCCGGCCTCGCCGGTCGCGCTCAGGCGCAGCGTCCTGCCCTCCTGCTCGATCCAGCCGGCATCCAGCATCCGTGCGAACACACCGACCGCGAGTTCGCCGGCCAGGTGGTCGTAGCAGGTCCGCGCCTCGCGCAACGCCGACGGCGTGCCGTGGCTCGGCGGCAGGCTGCGCCGCTGCGGCTGCAGGGCCAGGGAGGCGCTGACCAGCGCTTCCACCGCCTGTCCCACTTCCGGCCCGGCCAGGCGATAGAAGCGATTGCGCCCGCGCGCCTCCAGGCTCAGCACGCCGCCCTCGACCAGCCGTCCCAGGTGGCCGCTGGCGGAGGACGGCGAGACGCCCGCCAGCAGCGCCAGCTCGCTGGCCGGGCGGGCGCTGCCATCCATCAGTGCCCAGATCATCTGCGCGCGGCCGGGATCGGCGAGCAGCGCCGCCAGCGAACTGAAGCCGGGATTGAATTGCATGCTTCACCTCCGGATGAAACATTGCCTGTCGACGGCGAGAGATACTGGCCGCCATCGCCCGTTCGCGCCAGCCCGAGACAAGGAAGAACCCGCATGTCCGTCGACCTCCACGCCCTGATCCCACTGATCGCCCTCACCTTCCTTCTCGCGGGCTTCGTCAAGGGCGTGGTCGGCCTGGGCCTGCCGACGGTCTCGGTGGGCCTGCTCGGCCTGGCCATGCCGCCGATGCAGGCGGCGGCGCTGCTGATCGTGCCGTCGATGGTGACCAACCTCTGGCAGCTCGCCTGCGGCCCGCGCTTCCTCGGCTTGATGAAGCGCCTGGCCGGCCTGCTGCTCGGGGTGATCGTGGGCACCCTGCTGGTCGGCGCATGGCTCGGCGACGACGCACCAAGGCAGGCCACCGGCGTGCTCGGCCTGGCCCTGGCGGCCTACGCGCTGCTCGGCCTGGCCGCGATCCCGCTGCACCTGCCGGCACGCCACGAGCCCTGGGCCGGCCCGCTGGTCGGGCTGGCGACCGGCGCGCTGACCGCGGTCACCGGGGTTTTCGTGATTCCCGCGGTGCCCTACCTGGGAGCCCTAGGATTGCAGCGCGACGAACTGGTCCAGGCCCTCGGCCTGTCGTTCAGCGCCTCGACCCTGGCCCTGGCGGTCACTCTCGGCGTGCATGGCGACCTGCTCGAACCGCAGATGCTCGGCGCCTCTCTGCTGACCCTGGTCCCGGCGCTGGGCGGGATGCTCCTCGGCCAGTGGCTGCGCCAGCGGATCAGCGCGACGCTGTTCAGGCGCTGCTTCTTCGTCGGTCTCCTGCTGCTCGGCGCCGACCTCGCCTGGCGCGGTTTCCACTGACGCCAGGGACGCATTGCGCACCCGCCAGGGCGGGCCTGCGGCCTTCGCGGGACTTCCGACGAACGGCACAAGTCGCTATCATCCGCCGCCGCGCGACCCCCACCGGGCGCGCGGCACCGGGCGGAACACGCCCGTCCGGCACGGAACGCCACCTATCGCAAGGAGCACACGATGAAGACCCGTCTTTCCCTTTCCGCCCTGGCCCTCGCCTGCGCCACCCTGGCCGGCTGCCAGAACCTGCCCCAGGGTGACCTCATGCAGCACGGCATGATGGCGGTGAAGGCTGCAACCCTGAGCGACGCCGAGGTCCGCCAGGTCGCCGACCAGGCCTGCGCCGAGTCCGACCAGCAGAACCGCATCGCCCCGGCCAACAGCAAGTACGGCCAGCGCCTGGACAAGATCGCCAAGGCCCTGGGCGACCAGATCGACGGCGTGCCGGTGAACTACAAGGTCTACCTCACCGAGGAGGTCAACGCCTGGGCCATGGCCAACGGCTGCATCCGCGTCTACAGCGGGCTGATGGAGCTGATGAGCGACAACGAGATCGAAGGCGTGCTCGGCCACGAGATGGGCCACGTCGCCCTCGGCCACACCCGCAAGGCCGCCCAGACCGCCTACGCGGCCGCCGCGGTGCGCGGCGCCGCCGGCGCCTCGAAGAGCGGCGCGCTGGCCGCCCTGTCCGGCTCCCAGCTGGGCGAACTCACCGAATCGCTGGTCAACGCGCAGTTCTCCCAGTCCCAGGAATCCGACGCCGACGATTTCTCCTACGAGCTACTGAAGAAGCGCGGAGTGAACACCCAGGGCCTGGTCACCGCCTTCGAGAAGCTGGCCAAGCTGGGCGGCGGCGACAGCAGCATGTTCGATTCGCACCCGGGCTCCCAGGCCCGCGCCGATCACATCCGCCAGCGCATCGCTGCGGATCGCAAGTAACGCTCCCACCCCGGTCTCCCGCGCTCGCGGGAGACCGCCTCACGCCGCCCGCTTGTGCTCGCGAATGCAGGTCGGGCCGGCGCGCTCCTCGACCTCGCGCTGCACGTCGCCGCGCAGCCCCAGCAGAAAGGCCAGTTCCGCCAGCACGAAGAGCGGACCGACGATCAACCCGCTGAGATCGTCGACGAAGGCCGGCTTGCGCCCTTCGTAGTAATGACCGACGAACTGGATGATCCAGCCGACCACGAACAGGCCGACGCCCCAGCCCAGCCAGGCCGCGGTAGTCCCCGCCGCCAATTGCACAGCGCCCCACACCGTCAGCGCCAGCAGCGCCGTCATGGCCACGCCGAAGCGCAGGTCCAGGCGCAGGTAGAACAGCGCCGCGGCGAGCGCCAGCAGCAGCGCCGGAGACAGGCCGAACCCCAGCGCCGGCCGCGCCAGCAACACGGCGATGGAGAGGACGATCATCGGAATGCCGATGAAATGGCTGAAGATGTTGCGCCGGTCGCGGTGGTAGGCGGCGTATTGCGCAAGGTGATCGACTAGGGTTTTCATTGTTGTGGTCTCACGCCAGGGTTCTCGCATCATCGCGCCGCCCCGGTTTTCCACTCTGTCAGCTAGACGACAAACATGAACGAGCGTACCGACTACCGTTCGCAACTCCAGGCCGGCCGCTGGTTCCAGGGTTTGCCGGAGGCCTTGCAGACGCACCTGCTGGCACTCGCCCAACCGCGCCAGTTGCCGCCGGGCCAGCGCCTGTTCGCCCGCGGCGACGCGCCCTGCGGACTGTACTGCGTGGTCGAGGGCGCGATCCGTATCAGCGCGGTCAGCGAGAACGGCAAGGAGGCGCTGCTGATCCTGGTGGAAGCGCCGCACTGGTTCGGCGAGATCGCCCTGTTCGACGGCCAGGCGCGCACCCACGACGCCTACGCCGAAGGCCACACCCAGCTACTCCAGGTGCCGCAGGCGGCGCTGCTCGAACTGCTTCGCCGCGAGCCGCACTACTGGCGCGACGTGGCCCTGCTGATGAGCCACAAGCTGCGCCTGGCATTCATCGCCCTGGAAGAGATGGCCCTGCTGCCGGCCGCACAACGCCTGGCGCGGCGCCTGCTGATGCTCGCCGAGGGCTACGACAACAGCCGCAGCCGGCAGGTCCTGCACCTGCCGCAGGAGCAGTTGGCATTGATGCTGTCGCTGTCGCGGCAGACCACCAACCAGATCCTCAAGGACCTCGAAGCCCAGGGCATCCTCCAGCTCAGCTACGGCGGCATCGAGATTCTCGACCTCGCCGGCCTGCGCGCGGCCACCCACGGCTGAGCGCGAATCACACTTTCGAACGCTTGCAGGCGCACGATGGCCGGCTACCGTGTGCAGGGCACCTGCCCTCGGTGCGGATATCCATAACGACAACAACAGGATCTCCCCATGCCCCGTCCTGCCCTTTTCGCTGTCCTCTGTCTTTACTGCCTGCTGCTGGCGCTGCCGGCGCGCGCTACCCTCGACGACCAGCAACGCGCCCTGCAACAACTGCAGGTCCAGGCCTGTCGCGCGGTGGGCAGCCTGTTGTTGCTGCGCGGCGAGGGTTTCCAGGAACAGCACGCGGCGCAACTGGAGAAGGACCTCGCCAGCCTCGATCGAGCGCTCTCCGCCGCCCCCGAGGGGGTGCTCCTGCGGCAAGGCGAAAAGACGCTGGTGGCGCGCATCCGTGAGGGCGCGGCCTACGGCCCCCGCGAAGAGGACCTGCCCTGGCGCTACCCGCAGCAACTGAGCCGCGCCCTGCGTGACTTCCTCAACCTGGTGGAACGCCAGGTGCCGCCGCCCCCGCCAGGCCAGCCCCTGCCGCTCTGGCAGTTGCCGGTGCGGGTCGAGTACCTGTCCCTGCAATACCTGGCGCGCGCCTACCTGGGCGGGCTGGAGACTGCCCGCGAGCAGCCCCGGGACTATCTCGGCCAGGACGAGAGCGTGCTGGTTCCGCTGATCGACCGGCGCATCGCCCTGCTGGTGGCGCAAAGCGCCAACCCGGCGGGACTGAAGAAACTGGAAAACCGCTGGGAGTACCTGAGCCAGGCCCTGCGCGACCTGAACAGCAAGAGCAGCGCGCTGGTCAGCGCTTCCGGCAGGCCCTGGGCGCCGATCATCGTCGACCGCCACGCGCGGGCCCTGAGCGAAAGCCTGATGCGCTTGAGCGCGGAGTGAGGCCGCGCGTCGCGCGGGGCGGATAACCTCGCGACTCGCCACGCTGCTCCAGCGTCCGCCCCGACTCCCTGGCCAGCGCATTTTTTCGAATCCGCCCTGCGGATTTTGATTTGCCGCCGCGCCCTGGCGCAGGCGCAATGGTGCTCCCGAAAGGAGATCGCCATGCCCACTGCCAACCCACCCGGCCGCACCCTCTGGCTGATGGCCGCCATCGTCCTGGTCGGCCTCAACCTGCGGCCCTCCATGGCCGCCGTCGGCCCACTGCTGAACGCCATGCGCGGCGAGATCGCGCTCAGCTTCGGCGACGTCTCGCTGCTGACCGCCCTGCCGGTGCTGACCCTCGGCCTCGGCATGTTCTTCGGCCTGGGCATCGCCCGCCGCGTCGGCGAGTGGCGTTCGGTGGCCCTCGCCCTGCTGCTGATCGGCGCCGCCAGCGCCCTGCGCCTGGGCAGCCGAGGCCTGCCCGACCTGCTCGGCAGCGCCATGCTCGCCGGTCTCGGCATCGCCCTGATCCAGGCGCTGATGCCGGCCCTGATCAAGGCCCGTTTCGGCGCGCGCACGCCGCTCTGCATGGGGCTCTACGTCACCGCCATCATGGCTGGCGCGGCGCTGTCCGCCAGCGCCGCGCCGACCCTGGCGGAGCACGCCGGCTGGCGGCTCGGCCTCGGTGCCTGGGCGGCGCTCGCCGCGCTCGCGCTGCTGGCCTGGTGGCTGCAACCCGGCACCCGCCTGCGCCTGCCCGCCGCACAGCCCGGCAGGAGCCTCCTGCGCTATCCACGGACCTGGCTGCTGGTCCTGTTCTTCGGCCTCGGCACGGCCTGCTACACCTGCGTGCTGGCCTGGCTCGCGCCCTATTACCTGGAGCAGGGCTGGAGCGCCCAGGAATCCGGGCTGCTGCTCGGTTTCCTGACGGCCATGGAGGTGCTCTCCGGGTTGCTCGCGCCGGCCCTGGCCAGCCGCTCGCGGGATCGCCGCCCGGTGCTGGTCGGGCTAACGGCGCTGATGCTGGCCGGCTTCCTCGGCCTCGCCTGGGCGCCGGCCAGCCTGCCGCTGCTCTGGGCGCTGTGCCTGGGACTGGGCATCGGCGGGCTGTTCCCCATGGGCTTGATCGTCTGCCTCGACCACTTCGACGCGCCGCAACGCGCCGGTCAACTGGCTGCCCTGGTACAAGGCGCCGGCTACCTGATCGCCGGGGTCTCACCATGGATCGCCGGGCTGCTGCGCGACAGCCTCGGCAGCTTCACCGGCGCCTGGCTCGGGCTGGCCACGGTGGCGGCGCTGCTACTGGGGCTGGGCCTGCGCTTCGACCCGCGGCGCTATGCGGCACTGTTCGTCGAGCGACAGCCGCAAGGCGTCGGCGCCGAAAGCTTGCGCTGAGGAAAGGGACGGGTTCTGATGGCGCTCCCGACGCCGTCAGGACGCCCCGATGCTGATCGCCAACGGCCTGCGCAAGGTCGACATGCAGGACCTGCTGGTCTTCCTCCAGGTCCACCAACGACAGAACCTCGTCGAGGTCGCCGAACACCTGAACCTCAGTCCGTCGACGGTCAGCTACTGCCTGAAGAAGCTGCGCCAGGCCTTCGACGACGAGCTGTTCATCGCCACCCGCGGCGGCATGCAGCCGACCCACAAGAGTCGCGCCATGCTGCCCCACGTGGAGGAAATGCTCGCCCGCATCAACGCCTGTCACGCCGCCCAGGGCAGCTTCGACCCGCGTGGCGAGCCGCGGACCTTTACCCTCTGCGCGCCGGAATACGTCGAGCTGCTGATCCTTCCGGCACTCCTGCGACGGCTCGCCGCCAACGGCCCGAGGATCGGCCTGGACATCCGCCGCCTGGGTCCCGAACTGCCCACCGAAGCATTGCTCGACGGCCAGGTCGACCTGGTCTTCGACTTCGGTCCCGAGTACCACCGACCGGCACCGGAGCTACAGGCGCTCGCCCTGTTCAGCGACGAGCTGCTCTGCGTACAGGATCGTGCCCAGCCGCGCCACGAGCGCCTGGAACTGGACGAGTTCTGCAGGCGCCGCTTCGTCTTCCCGACCCCGCTCGACGCCAGCAACGCCAACCTGGTGGACACGTGGCTGCGACGCCAGGGCCGCAGCCGCGAGGTCGCCGCGCGCGCCAACAGCTACGTCGCCGCCCTACAACTGCTGTCGGGCAGCGACTTCGTGCTGATGCTGCCACGGCGTATCCATGCACTGCTCGACGATGGCCGCCATCACGCCTGCCTCGCACCGCCCGGGCTGCCGCCGTTCGCCCTGCACCTGTCATGGAGCCGCGCCGCCGACCAGGACCCGGCGAACCTCTGGCTGCGCGAGCAGGTACTGATCGTCTGCGCCGAGCTGGGTTTGCTCTAGCCTGCGTCATCCTGCACTTCGAGGCTCGCCGCCAGGGAGCGCCAGAGCACTTCGGCGAATACCTGCTGGATGCCGCCGGCCAGGTAGTCGAACATCTGCTGCGCTTCCCGCCACTGGCTGCACACCAGCCAGAGATCCGGCTCGAGGGCGTCCCTGCGCACCTGGTACTCCAGGCAACCCGGCGCCTCCAGCCCCGGTTCGACCAGTTGTTGCAGGCGCAGGCCAAGCCGTTCCGACTGACCATTGCGCGCGCGAATACGGATGACCTGGCTGGCGCTCATGACGGACGCTCCTCCGGGCGAACGAGCGACACCTCAGTGGGCGCCGCGCTCCAGTGGCTTGAGGATCGGGTCGCCCTCCTTGAGCAACTCCCAGACCAGCAACTTGGCCGGCTTCATCGGATCGGGATTGCGTGCCAGCAGGTGCGGCACGTTCGCCGGCTCGTACCAGCTCTGGCCCACCGTGTAGGTCTCCACCGGGCCGCCTTCCAGTTGCGTCTGCACGGTGCCTTCGAGCACGTAGACGAACACCGAGCCGGGATGCACATGGGGCGCGGAGACCTGGCCGGGCTTGAACGACACCGTCAGCATCAACCCACGATGGCCGGGAAACTCGGCCAGGGCCTGGTCGTGCAGGGTTTCCACCTTCTCCGCAACATGGGCGCTGGCCAGCGTCGGCAGCGCGGCGAGCAGCAGGCAGGCGATCGATCGATTGGCCTTCATCGCCGTCCACCTCATTCCGGTTGCATGCCCATGCCGACGCCGAAGCGGTTCCAGGCGTTGATGGCCGAGACCGCCAGGGTCAGTTCGGCGATCTCCTTGTCGTCGAAGTGCTCGCGCAGTTCGTCGAGCAGGCCGTGCGGCAACGCCCCCTGGCTGAGGCGGGCGAGTTGCTCGGTCCAGGCCAGGGCAGCGCGCTCGCGCGGGGTGAAGTAGGGGGTTTCCTGCCAGACGCAGAGCGCTTGCAGACGCTGCTCGGTCTCGCCGGCCTTGCGCGCGTCGTTGGCATGCATGTTCACGCAGTAGGCGCAACCGTTGATCTGCGAAGTGCGCAGGTAGACCAGTTCGATCAACGGGCGCTCCAGGCCGGCCTTGGCCAGGGCCTTTTCCAGGCCGAGCATGGCGGCATAGGCGTCGGGGGAGGCTTTGGCCCATTCGAGGCGGGTGGTCATGGCGAATCTCCTTGGCTGATTGGCAGCCGCGAGAGTGGAAAGCGGCGCGGCATGGGGTAACACTAAGCCTGCCTTTGGCTTCCACGAAGAGCCAATTACCAGAAATACCAGGTAGCCAATTTCGCCATGGAACTGCAACTGATCCTCGACGGCCGCCACGACCTGGTCGGCCAGCTCTATCGCCAGCTGCGCGACGCGATCCTCCATGGTCGCCTGGCCACCGGCGATCGCCTGCCAGCCACGCGCTACCTCGCCGAACGCCTGGAAGTGTCGCGCAAGACCGTCAGCGAAGCCTACGAGCGCCTCGCCAGCGAGGGCTTCCTCGAAGGCCGGGTCGGCAGCGGCACCTTCGTCGCCCGCGGGCCCGCCGGGGAAGCGCCGCCGCAGCGCGCCGACGGTCCGTTGCGGCCGGCCGCGCGCTGGGCACGCATCGAACCGCAGTCCGGTCTGATGGACCAGCGAGCACCGCTCCGCTACAGCTTCGCCGGCGGCACGACCGACAAGCGCCGCTTTCCCTTCGATACCTGGCGTACCTGCGTGCTCCAGGCGCTACGCCTGCAACAGCGCTCGCCGGCGTTCTACAAGGAAACCGAAGGCGACCCCGAGCTGCGCCTGGCGATCTCCCGCTACCTGGCGATCAACCGCGCCGTGCAGTGCGACTGGAACGCCCTGATGGTCACCCAGGGCGCCCAGCAGGGACTCGACCTGCTGGCCCGGGTGATGCTCGACGCCGGCGACCTGGCGGTGGTCGAGGAACCCGGTTATCCGCCGGCCCGCGCCAGCCTGCTGGCCACCGGCGCCGAGGTGCGCGGAGTGCCGGTGGACGCCGAGGGGCTGCGCGTCGACCTGCTGCCGGACAACGCCAAGCTGGTCTACGTCACCCCGTCGCACCAGTTCCCGCTGGGCATGCCGATGAGCCTGGAGCGGCGCCTGCAGTTGCTGGACTGGGCGCAGCACCACCGGGCGCTGATCATCGAGGACGACTACGACAGCGAGTACCGCTTCGACGGGCGTTCGCTGGAGTCGCTGCGCAGCCTCGACCGGAACGGCCAGGTGGCCTACCTCGGGACCTTTTCCAAGACCCTCTTCCCCGAGCTGCGCCTCGGCTACCTGCTGCCGCCGGCAAGCCTGCGCGAAGCGGTGCTGGCGGCGCGCAAGCTGATCGACCGGCACAGCGAGACCTTGCAGCAACGCGCCCTCGCGCTGTTCATCCAGCGCGGCGACTTCGCCCGCCATACGCGCCGCCTGCAACGCGAATACGCCCAACGTCGCGGGCGCCTGCTGGAACGCCTGCACGGCGACCTGAGCCCCTGGCTCGAAGCGCTGCCGGCGGTGGCCGGGATCCACCTCGCGGCGCGCTGTCGCGAACCGCTGGATGTGCTGCGCATCGCCCGTCATTTGCGCCAGCAAGGCCTGGAGGTCGGCACCCTGCCGCCCTTCTACGCGGAAACCCCGGCACAGGCCGGCTTCCTCTTCGGCTTCGGCTGCATCGAACGGGACGACATCGACCCGGCGTTGGACCTGTTGCGCGCCGAGCTGCGGCGCTAGGCGCGCTTCCGCCCATCCACGGCCGGCAACTCGGCGGCGCGCAGGTAGGTGCCGATCTCCCCGGCCAGAGGCTCGATTGCAACCGCGTCCCATGCCCAGCGGCGCATGACGCGTCGCGTTATCCGCCCTACGGGAGGCGCCGCCCCTTGCAAAAGCCCAGCGAGGACGGCTCAGGGCTGCAGCAGTTTCGCCAGTCGTTCGCCGTCCAGGCCGAGCATGCGGGCAGCCTTGCTCTCGGCCAGTTGCTCCGCGTCGTCCTCGGGCAGGCTGGCGGCCTGGGTCGCCAGGCTGAGGATCAGCTCTTCGCGGGAAAGCACGCCACCGAACTGGTACGCCGCAGCGATCAGCCGGCGCAGCTCCAGCGGCAGCCGCCAACGCGCCCGCAGGGCCGAGCCGAAGCTGGCGCCGAAACGCCCCAGCAGCTCGTCGAGGCGCGCCTCGTCCAGCGCGCCGCCGCCATCGCACCAATCCTGCAATGTCCGCAGCAGCGCCAGGTCGCCCAGGCGATGCAGCAGCCCTGCGGTATAGCAGCGCTCGACGTCCGCGCCGAGGGCGTCGGCCAGTTCCCAGGCGATGTCCGCGCAACGTTGCGAAAGATCCCAGAAGTGCATGGCGCGCTCGGCCAGCAGCGGCTCGCCGAGCTGGATGGCCCGCTGCAGGCTGAAACCGAGCACCAGGTTCAGGCTGTGCCCGAGTCCCAGCCGCCGCAGGGCCTGGCCCAGGGTCTGGCAGGCCGGACCGACGTGCCGGGCGGCGCTGTTGGCGGCGGCGATCAGGCCAGCGGTGATCTGCGGATCGCGGCCGAACTCATCCTCCAGCACGCGCAGCGGATGCTCCTCGGCGCTCAGGCAACGATCGCTGGCGGCACGCACGTCGGCCAGCAACGGCGCCCCCTCCGCGGAGTCGCGCGCGCGTTCGAGGAAAGCCTCCAGGTTCTCGCCCGCGTCCCGCTCCGGCAGCGGACAGGCGATCACTTCGTCGCCCTTCAGCAACAATCCTCGCAGGCGTTGCATCAGGTTCTCGGCCTGGAACGGCTTCACCAGGTAGGCGGTCGGCGCCAGTGCCACGGCGGCGCGCACGCTGGCCTGGTCGGCGCGGTCGCTGATCAGGATGAACGGCTGCTCGGCGACCGAGCGGCGCAGGCGCGCTTCGCGCAGCAGCTCGAAGCCATCCACTTGCGGCAGGTTCAGCTCGGCCAGGATCAACGCGAAGCGCCGGCGCCGGCAATGTTCCAGCGCTTCCCCGCCATCGCCGCAGAGGACCAGCCGGGCATCGCAACGCACGCCGAGGACCAGTTGGCCAAGCAAGTCGCGACTCCAGGGGTCCGGATCAGCAATCAGGATGACGGGGGCCTTTTTCGCGGCACTCATGGCTTTCCTCTTCGAACCTGGCGAACCGAGCAGGCCGCACCAGGCATGACAGGCGGGTACGACACAGCCCGCGGGCACACAAGGGTATGACGGGCGAACACGGTGCGCCTCTAGGACCTGTCCTAATCGCCTCGAACGGTACGACCGGAGGAATGCGGGAGGATTCGTATGCGCCAGGCGCCCAAGGGTAACAGGGGAAAACCGTTCGTCGGGCGTTTCGCGGAAAACCCTGGCAGAAAAAAGAGGCTTCCGTTTCCGTGAAGCCTCTGAAAGAAAGGCCCGCGCGGACGCGCGGGCCTCGGGGGTATCGCTTTGCCGGTGAAGCTTAAGCGAGTTCGTCGAAGCACTCGGCCAGGATGGCCAGGCCCTTCTCCAGTTGCGCGTCGGGGATAGTGACGGGCATGAGGAAGCGGATGACGTTGTAGTAGGTGCCGCAGGAGAGCAGGATCAGGCCCTTCTCGCGCGCACGGACGACGATCTTGCTGACCAGCTCGGCGGCCGGCTTGTGGGTATCGCCGCCCTCGAACAGCTCGATGGCCACCATCGAACCCAGGCCACGAACGTCGCCGATCACCTTGTGCTTGGCCTGGATCTCGCGCAGGCCGGCCTTGAGGCGCTCGCCGACGGCTTGCGAACGTTCCAGCAGCTTCTCTTCCTCGAACACCTTCAGCACGGCCAGTGCCGCGGCGCAGGCGATCGGGCTGCCGGCATAGGTGCCGCCCAGGCCGCCGGGCGCGATGGCGTCCATGATCTCGGCCTTGCCGGCCACGCCGGAGATCGGGAAGCCGCCGCCGACCGACTTGGCGAAGGTGGTCAGGTCAGGAACGATGCCCAGTTGCTCGGTAGCGAAGAAGGTGCCGGTACGGCCGGCGCCGGTCTGCACTTCGTCGGCGATCAGCAGGATGCCGTGCTGGTCGCACAGGGCGCGCAGGCGCTGCATGAAGGACTTGGAGTTGACGTAGAAGCCACCCTCGCCCTGCACCGGCTCGATGATGATCGCGGCGATGTCCTGGGGCTGGGCATCGTTCTTGAAGATGCGCTCGATGCTGGCGATGGAGTCGTCCTCGCTCACGCCGTGCAGCTCGCAGGGCGCCAGGGCGCGGAAGATGCCGCCCGGCATCAGGCCCATGCCGGCGGAGTACGGGACCACCTTGCCGGTCAGGCCCAGGGTCATCATGGTGCGGCCGTGGTACGCGCCGGTGAAGGCGATCACGCCAGCGCGGCCGGTGGCGGCGCGGGCGATCTTGACGGCGTTCTCCACGGCTTCGGAGCCGGAGGTGACCAGCAGGGTCTTCTTCGGGAAGTCGCCCGGCACACGCTTGGCGATTTCCTCGGCCAGCTCGATGTAGGGTTCGTAGGCCAGCACCTGGAAGCAGGTGTGGGACAGCTTGCCCAGTTGCTCCTGGACCGCGGCGATCACCTTCGGATGCAGGTGGCCGGTGTTCAGCACGGCGATGCCGCCGGCGAAGTCGATGTACTCGCGGCCTTCCACGTCCCAGACGGTGGAGTTCTCGGCGCGCTCGGCGACGACCGGGTGGATCTGGCCCACGCCGCGGGGTACCGCGGCCTGGCGACGCTTCAGCAGGGATTCGTTGGTCTTGCTCATGGCTTCCTCAGTGGCCGCTCATCGGGTCGGCCGGGTCAAAGGATGAAGGCGGGAAGGAAGCTCCCCAAGGCAGCATGCGATGATCGACTGCCTCGGGACTTGCAGGCCCGCCAGGGCTCGGAGCCGCTTCGCGATCGGCGACCGCGACTCCCGGTTCGTCCGGTGCCACCACCGGCAACGTCGACACCGGACGGCGCAGCTCTTGCCTGCCGTCCGGCCCCTCCGGATGCGTTTCTCGCCGGGCTCAGATACCGCCCAGGCAGAGGTACTTGATCTCGAGGTAGTCCTCGATCCCGTACTTGGAGCCTTCGCGGCCCAGGCCCGAGGCCTTGATGCCGCCGAACGGCGCCACTTCGTTGGAGATCAGGCCGGTGTTGATGCCGACCATGCCGTACTCCAGTTGCTCGGCGACGCGGAACACGCGGGCCAGGTCGCGGGCGTAGAAGTAGGACGCCAGGCCGAACTCGGTGTCGTTGGACATGGCGATGACCTCGGCCTCGTCCTTGAAGCGGAACACCGGCGCCAGCGGGCCGAAGGTCTCGTCCTTGGACACCAGGGCGTTCTTCGGCACGTCGACCAGGATGGTCGGCTCGAAGAAGGTGCCGCCGAGGGAGTGCGGCTTGCCGCCGGAAACCACCTTGGCGCCCTTGGAGACCGCGTCGGCGATGTGTTCCTCGACCTTGGCCACGGCCTTGGCGTCGATCAGCGGACCGGTGGTCACGCCGGCTTCCAGGCCGTTGCCGATGTTCAGCTTGGCCACGGCGGCCTTCAGCTTGTCGACGAAGGCGTCGTACACGCCGTCCTGCACGTACAGGCGGTTGGCGCAGACGCAGGTCTGGCCGTTATTGCGGTACTTGGAAATCAGCGCGCCCTCGACGGCGGCGTCCAGATCGGCGTCGTCGAACACGATGAACGGCGCGTTGCCGCCCAGCTCCAGGGACACCTTCTTGATGTCCTGGGCGCACTCGGCCATCAGTTGGCGGCCGATTTCGGTGGAACCGGTGAAGGTCAGCTTGCGCACGATCGGGTTGCTGGTCAGCTCGCCGCCGACTTCGCCGGCGCTACCGGTGACCACGCTGAACACGCCCTTCGGAATGCCGGCGCGCTCTGCCAGTTCGGCCAGGGCCAGCGCGGAATACGGGGTCTGCGAAGCAGGCTTGAGCACCATGGTGCAGCCGGCGGCCAGGGCCGGGCCCGCCTTGCGGGTGATCATCGCCGAGGGGAAGTTCCACGGCGTGATGGCCGCGGTCACGCCGATCGGCTGCTTGATCACGATGATGCGCTTGTCCGGCTGGTGGCCGGGAATGGTGTCGCCATAGATGCGCTTGGCTTCTTCGCCGAACCATTCGAGGAAGGAGGCGGCGTAGGCGATCTCGCCCTTGGCCTCGGCCAGCGGCTTGCCCTGCTCGATGGTCATCAGGCGGGCCAGGTCGTCCTGGTTCTCGATCATCAGGTCGAACCAGCGGCGCAGCTTGTTGGCGCGCTCCTTGGCGGTCAGCGCGCGCCAGGCCGGCAGGGCCTTGTCGGCAGCCTCGATGGCGCGGCGGGTCTCGGCGGCGCCCATCTTCGGCACGCTGCCGATGATCTCGCCGGTGGCCGGGTTGTTCACCTTGATGGTCTGGCCGTTGTCGGCATCCACCCAGGCGCCATCGACGTAGGCTTGTTGACGGAACAGCTTGGCATCTTTGAGTTGCATGACCTGTCTCCTTCGAGGAATGCCGTGAGCAGCGGGTCTACCTCGACTACCCCGCGTGCCTGGTTGTCTGGTTCGGTTGTAACCGGAAAGTGTTGCCTGCTGGTTATTCGAAAGGGCCAGCGCCCCGGTGTTCCATTTCCTGCGCCCTGTGCCAGCGGCGTCGCCGTTACCGGCCGGCCACCGTGCGCAACGGGCGGACGCGGACGAACGCGACCGCCGACAGGCGTCGGGGAGGATACGAAAGACTCGTGCGGGAAAGGGATTGCGGACGAAACGCCACGCCGGCACCACGGCGGCCCGGCAGCGCGAAAGGCCGGACGAGCGACGGGCAGGTCAGAAAGAGGTCATTCCAGGGGCACGCGGCCGGCTGAACTGATGCCAATTCCCCGGTCTCCTGTTGTTGTGGCTTTGGGGGCGTTTGAAATCTCAAACGAATCCTAGGGCCACCACTGACAAAGGGCAATACCCCGTTCGATAAAATCAACGAAAGTCGGAAAATTCTGCTGCTTTGCTGAGCACATCCTCGACGGACGGTCGTTTTCGTTCGAAATCACGAACGTACGCACATGGAATGGACTCCCGCCGACGAGATGCGTATGATTGCGGCCTGCCGCGCGAGCCGCGGCGCTGCATCCGTAGCTCAGCTGGATAGAGTACTGCCCTCCGAAGGCAATACTCATCGAGTTGTGAAGGGTGTCAGCTAATGGTCAAATAGGCCGCCGCAACACATACGCACCAGTAGCTCAGCTGGATAGAGTACCGCCCTCCGAAGGCGGGGGTCGTGGGTTCGAATCCCGCCTGGTGCGCCATATCTCATTGATTTATCAAGCGTTTTATAAGAGACGATAAATCAACCTGCCCTCATCCCAGCTACGCCTTGAATTCAATCAGCCCTGCTTGAAGCGGAAAATGAGCACTGCCTGAACAGCTCGATTTAGGTTGGTTTTCGGGTTGTGCCAATTCTGTGCCTAAACCGTGCCCCCAAGTCTGGCCCGCCCGTTCGGCGAACCAGAATTTTGAGTGCTAGCCATAAGCTGGCGTCTAGGCTGCAGCTCGTTACTGAACTGAGAGCAACCACTACATATTGCATGACTACAGTCACTCGACTGGTAGAAGGTGAGTTGCCTTGTTCGCTGCTCCAGAGCCCCAGAGAGAAGCACAGATAGCCAACGAACAACGTCCATATATGCCAGGTAAGGCCACCTCAAATGATACGGTCAGATCGAACCAAGCCTGTTTTATAGGCAAACTTTCGGCTCTGCTTTAACTCGACCAATTTCCATTTGGACCAGCACCACGCACTCATGACACCTGCTGCCCCATGACGGTGCCATGAGCGCGCTCACAGACTATGCCAGCGCATCCTGCCTTGGGGACCGATAATCCGCTCTCAAATTGTCTTGCAGGAGTTGATGACCACGCATACGCATATTTTCCAGCCGCTGATGGGCTTCGCTTTTCTCGACACCCAAAATGCTCTCTGCCAGCTCTTTCAACTGCCCAAGTCTATTTTGAGCCGCCCTGAAAACCTTGGATTCCGACCCCACCATCTGCAAGATATCCAACTCAATCGAGTGAGCCAACTCGTTGACGTTCTCGACTTTATGCAGTTGTCGGTTTGCATATTCATCCAGGGTCTGGACCATCGTCTCAAACTCCTTGTACAACATCAGCGCCGCATCGGTTGAATGATCCCATTCCTGCATGACTTCACTCAGGCTCTTGCCCTCATGCAACAGTTCCTTGCCGAGCGTGGAACTGTAGGCGCAGATACCCTCGTACTGGATGCCGCTGTCCTCCAGGTGGTCCCTGATTTCTTCGATCACATCCTGAAGGGTCGACATGGGGCGCAGATCAGCCTTGTTGAGCACCACGTACAGCGGTCTGTCGTCCGCATGCTGAAGCAGGAACTCCAGGTCGTTGGCAGGCAAGGTGCCGTTGGTATCCAGCGCAACCAGCCAGATCACGGCATCCGCCTCGCTCAGAACGGCGCTGGCAATGCCATGGTCGGCAGCGGTGTCCGCAGTGTCTGAAGCAGCAGGGTCGTAACCCGGCATATCGATGAAGGCCAGGTGCTGGACCTCCAGCATCGGCGCCTCGATCACCACATGGGGCATGACCTCCTTGACGTTGAAGCCCATGTTGGCGATGAAGTCATGCGTCAACTGAGCGTACTCGTCCTTCGTCAGCGCTACATGTGCCCCTTTACGCGTGTGACCGTAGATGGAGAGTTCACGGCCAGGCATCACGTAGGTGGGAATTGCAGTGACCGGCTGGATGCCCTTGGCCAACAGTTGCGAATGCTCCCTGTGCATGAAGCTGGTAACAAAGGATGACTTGCCGCTGCTGAAGCCACCCGCCACAGCCACCAGGGATTTCGTACGCAGCGCGGGCGAGTCGCTCAGCAATTCCACATGCAGACTGATGGACTGGGCCTGCTCAAGTACCATGCTCGTAACATCCGCTGGCAACTCAAGCCGTTGTACATCCCGCGCGAATTCACCCGCAAACCAGCTCTTGAGCTCGCTCAGGGCGGGATTTTCGGCTGGCTTGCCGTTGAGGATATTGCAGACCAACCGGTAGCGGCGCTCGACCAACTCAGCTGTGGCCTGCAATTGTCCATGCTCCTCCTCAAGACGCTGATGCGCGGCTTGCAGCTGTGCATGTGCGTCCTCCAGAGAGGCATGCGCGCGCTGCAGTTGCTCCAGCTCACCTCGCTGCAATTTATGGGCTTGCGCCAGTGCCGCATAAGCGTTTGTGCGCTCACGCAATTGCTGCGTTTGTGCGGAGTGCTCTGCCTGCAACTGTCCGTGCAGGGCCTGCAACTGCTCAAGATCACTAGTGGTCGCACCCAGCTCGGCACTGACCCCTGCCAGCTCGGCCTCGATGCGCTGACGCAGCGCCTGCATGCGCAGCGTATGCTCATCGGCCTCCTCGACATGCTGCCGAAGTTGCTCGATCAGCGCCTTGCGCCCCCACGGCCAGATGCGTTTCAGACGCGTGAGGGCAGGCTCGAGCCGGGGAACAAGCAACAGATCAGACATGGCGTTGCAGCTCCTTCAGCTCGGCCAGCAGCTCATCGTAGCGCTGCAGGGTCTTTTCCTTCTCCTGGATCTGCGCCCGGAGTCCGTTGAGCTGCTCTTCGTAATGATCGAAGAGCCGGGCTCCCACATCCGCAGCCTTCAGACGTTCCTCAAAAGCTCTTGTTAGCTTTCGGGCTTCCTGGCTAGCAGCCTTCCTTAGCTCATGAAGATACTCGAGGGCGGCACTTTCAAACCGGCTGGCGTCGCTTCCTCTCAGGGTGCCATTTTGCATCAGCCTAGATGGCACCGGAGGCAACTCCGGATCATCAAATTCACTCACTTCGCGCAGAGCGGCACGGCATGCCTGCGCCAGGCGGGAGGTGTCGATATCTCGATCCTCTACAACCTTATACTCCCGCAACGCCGCCAGAACGCCCGTCTCGATCGTACTTCGCAGTCCCTGCCGAGTGCGGTCGACAATCGTGACCATTTGGGTACTGAAGGACGAATGAAATGCCTCAAGCTCGCTGCGAATTCTGGTCGCGTCAATGGTCTGGACAGTTGTGGACGTGCGCTCTGCGCTAACCAATCCAAAAGTAATTAAACTCAATGCCTTACGGCCGAAACTCGGGTCCGTATACTCGACCTCGTAGTCTTTGGATTGCTCTGCCGCATTCTGGGCGTTGCCGAAAAGCTCATCGGCCTTGCTGTTTATCTGGCTGCGCAAGCTCCCCCCTGCGTCCTCTGCAATATCCCCAACGGCAACGTTGGTTACCCGAATGGCCCTCTCACGACCGGACTGCATGGCGCTGAGCTTTTCTTCAAGATCCTCGGGCCTGGTCTTTAGGAAGGCTTCACGGTTGGCCGATACGACCCCGGGAGCACCTTCCACACTTTCCCGCAAGGCCCTGACCTGGCCCTCCAGAAACGCATTGACCTTTTCTTCGGTGATGACCTGCTTGCGCCCGCGAACCTGCTCCAACATTAGGTTGGTCTGGCCAATGCCGGCCATGGCCTCGAGATGTGGCCTGGCGCTTTCCAACTGGGTGAACTCCGCCGGGTAACCTGAGCGCAGTAGCGACCAGACATGGCGCACAGTGTCATCCCACTCGGTTTCCGGCTGGGTTAGCAGTGCGTGGGCAACGCTGGAGGTAACTACCAGGCGCTCCGCCAGTTGGCTCTTGAGCGTATCCAGCCCCTGATTGGTGGCGTTCTCCGCCGCCAGGGTGTTGCTGGCCTGAGTGGCCAGGGTGCTGCGCAACCCCTGCAGGACATCGGGCAGGCGACCGTCGTGCTTATCGCGTTCGCTGCCGAACAGCTGTCCGTCGACCTGGCTGGCGACCAGGAAGACCTCGCGCACGCCATCCTTGTAGGTCAGACGACCCATCAGATCCAGATCCTGCCTGTTCAGGAACTGCCCTGCCGGGCTGACCACGAAGACCACATCGCAGTTATGCAGCTCCTCCATGGTGCGCTCTTCACGGGAGCGGACCGGGTCATTCACCCCGGGGGTGTCCACCACATCCACGCCCTGCAGGGAGGGTATCGGCAGATACAACGTCAGACACTTCGTGAAGGGTGTGAGCCGTCCACCTGACCCGACATAATTGGCCAGCTTGCCTTGCAGGTCCGCAAGATCGCGTCCGTCAACGCGCTCCGTCTTGCCTCCCTTGTCGCCCAAACCACCTGCGTCGCAAATTCGCGCGTACATATCCTTTGCGCCGCCGAGCCTGGGGTCGGTGTCCAGTTCGCGTTTCACCGACGCGCTGAGGCGCTCCGGGTCCGGCTGCGATACGTTACGAGCGCCCGGGCGCGCCGCCCTTTCCTCAGCCGCCTTCTGCCTCTCGGCCAGGAGCACCGTGAACCGCGAGTCATATTCCTCAGCCAGCTGGCGCATATCGTTCACGTCTTCCGGGCGGAAATACTCCACCTCGGCATAAGGCATGTCTTGGTCGGTGTAGCGCAGGATGGTCAACGAGGCGGTCATGGGAGTGGCCGCCTTGGGCAGCACATCATTGCCGGCGAACATCAGCGCATTGAGCAGCGAGGACTTGCCCGCTTTGACCCGACCGATGATGCCTACCCGCAGGTTGCGCCCCTCCCTGGCCATTGCCAGCGCATCCTCCCGCACGATTTTCGCTTTGAGCGGGGCGCCCTTTTCACCGTACAGCCCATCGGTAAAGCCGGGACCGGGATATCGGTCGACGATGTCGTCGAGCTTCTCCATGCCATTGACGAGATTGGTGATGCGCTGTTCCAGCGACACAGCGTTTTCCTTGACGGTTACAACAGTCATTTTTAGTTAGTTCTCGCTGTGTTAGTGCTTGACGGTCTGGAGATGGGTATCGGCCAAGGCGCGGACTTCGGCGAGCGCATCTTTCAGCACGCCTATCCGGGCCTCCAGATTGCCGCTTTCAGCTTCCTTGTTGATCTTCTCCAGAACCTCCTTCTGCGCCTTGATCCGCTCATCAAACGCCTTGCAGACCGACTGCACGATTTGCTCCTGGGCCTGGAGCAGGAATTCGAGAAGCTGAGGACGCAAATGGCTCTCAACCGATGGAAATACTTGGGTGCGAATGGCCTCCTTGGCCTGCTCAAGTTTCTTCCCTTCACCGATGCCGCCGAAAATGGCGCCAAGCACGCTCGGCAGAATGGTGGCCACGACCTGCAGGATGGGATTGGGGATGAATCGCATCGCGGCCATGCCGGACATCATGCTGGTGATCACGGTGCCCGTGCCGCCGGATTTATCACCTAGGCCGGAAAGCAGGCCGGGCAGCAACTGCGATTGCAGCGTTTGCAGCAAGCTGTCCGTCCAATTGTTCTGGTTCTGGGACAGATTCACGTCCGTGCGCAGGGAGCCACTGACGTGCTGGCTGAACTCGGCGACCATCCGGGCGGACATGCTGTTGGTGGCGCTTTTGAGCCCAGAGGTAAGGCAACTGCGCACCTCGTTGGAGATGATGCGAGTCATCTCATCCTGACTGCGCAGGGCAGCCTGGGCCAACATATCCACGGAGCCGGCCAGGCGGTTGCGCACCGCACGCAAGATGTCATCCGCAGCCCCCTCCAGGTTACCTCCCTGGCTGGCCTCAGACTGCTGCTGACGCTCCTGCTCCAGAGCAACCAGGGCATCTTCCATGTCCTTGATCTTCCGCGCGTTGGCCTCCTTGCTGCTTTCCAGCCCTTTCAGTGCGGTGTCCAGAATGCCCTGCATGTACTGGTTATGGCCGAGTAGCGAATTCTCGAAGATCGCGCCGAAAATCCTCTCGGGATCGAAGCTGCCCAGCATCGCCTTGACCGACGCAATGTCGTTCTTGCTGACAGCGCATACCTCGGCCTCAAAGCCCTCGTCCCCAAGTTGTTCGCGGATGTAATCGCAAATGCCCTGCACATCGGCGGCAGGTTTAAGGTCAGCCTTGTTGATGCAAACGGTGAAGCCGCGCTCCATGACGGTGACTTGGTCCATGTTGCTGATGATCTGCTGGTGCAGTGCGCCTTCTTCAACACTGACCACAAACAGATAGTGCACGCCATCACCGATGTAACGGTCGATGGCTTTGTTGTGCGCATCCAACGGCGAGTTGAAGCCTGGCATATCCACCAGCACCAGCGGCGCCAGCTCCTTCAAGGCCGGGCGATTGAGGTGCAGGCGCAGGAACTTGAGCTGTTCCGCTCGGGCCTGCAGGGCTGGCAACTGGTCGACGCCATATTGCTCGGTACGCCCATCGGTAAAAAACGCCTCAATACGCTCATGGGTGTCGTGGCGCAACTCGGTTGGAATAGCCGTTTCCGGCTTGATATCCATGGGCAGGATACTGCTGCCCATAATGGCATTGAGCAGTGAAGACTTACCGGCGCTGAATGCCCCCACCACGGGCACCAGCAATTCGCGCTCGGCAACCGCCTGCGCAAACGCCTGAATCTGTGCAGGCTCACCATTAATTTCCACCTCAGCCGTACGGGCTTTCTCGATGACCTGCGCCAATTTCTTCAGGTAATCGAGAAGATTATTTTGAGTTTTCAGCATAACTACTCCCTCTGGGATATTCCTTGCCGTATGGGTGTGCTGGGTTCTTTAAAAGCAACTTCAAGCGAGTCATACGCTGTTAGTGGGCGGTCGATCTGCCCTAGATATTGCGAACTACGATGCTGGTTATGGCTCCGCCGATGGGAATGACTGTGGTGGTGCGGTAGCCGCGGAAATGGGTGAGCTTGACGGACTTAAGGCGCATGGGGATTTCCTTATCTATAGCTGGCCGGAGAAGGCTTTTTGACTCAAGGACACAAATGCGCCGTCAACATAAGCAGCACTCTCCACCACGCGCTGACCGGCAATGTTGGTCGCTCTCACAATTGAGGAAAATTTAAGTTGCCGACTATAGTCCGGCAACGAAAGAGTGAATGCCTCAAGCTCCTCACGATTGAGCTTTGGAATATTTGCACGGGCAGGCAACGACTCGGTATATGCGGTGAAGAAATCAGAGAGGAGCAACATCCATAGGAACTCCTTAGTTGCAACACCCTCCACAGGCCTGACCGGATACATGTCAGCTGAACACAAACCCACCCCTTCTGCCATTGCGCACTTCCTAAGATATGGTCGTATTTTTGAATACAACACATAGCGATCATCAAAAAGAAATTTCTTACTAATAAGTCCTTCCTCTCGCGCAGTTAGCGCGGGAAGCAGCTTGCCAATTTTTTTCTCTATCCGATCCGGGCCGATATGTATTAAATCTATATATTCGTCGACTCGCGGATCAACCATTGGCGCATCCAGCACGGCAACATCAGAAAACCTAACGACATTTTCTGCACCCTCAATCACATCGCCGAACATGTCCAGAAACACGGCACGGAGGAAGTCGTCGGCGAGTTGGATGGCTTGTTGGCGTTTGCGGCGGATGGCGTCGGCCTTGTCGAGAATGGCGGCGATGCGCTTTTGTTCGGGCAGGGGTGGAACTGGAACAACATTCTCCTTGAGAAACTTAAAGTGTCTGCTATAACCAGCAGACTCAATATTCAATGAGGACAAATAATAGAATAAGAACTTCTTGTCCAACTCAGCCTTTGGCTCAAGTACCTTTGCACCATCAGCACCCAAGCAAAATGGCTCATCTATAAATTTAAAAATCCGGGTGTGATCACCAAATACAATTGCAGGACACCCATCCAAAGAGACTACTGACTCATCATCTGTATAGCCGCCAAATTTCTGCTGCCCTTGGTCAACTATTGGAAACCTGCCTTGCTCCAAGTATTCAGATTTCTGCAGCTTCGAATATTCAGATGTGGCGTCTTTGACAGCCAAGCTGAACGGCAATACATCCCAGTGCGCAGGAAAAACTTGGCTCACAGCATCCCCTCCAGCTCATCCAGATCCGCCAGAATCTCCTGCTCCAGACCTTTGAGCCGTTGCAGAATCACCTTTGGCTCCTCAAAGGCCTCTTGCTGGTACTCCACTTCCTTGTAGCGGTTAATAGAGAGGTCGTACTTGTTGGCAGCAATATCCTCTGCGGGTACGACAAAAGCCTTTTTGCGCTTGTCGCCAAACAGGGTGTTTATAGTGCTGGCGCTGATATTGCCCTCGACCATCTGCCGGTATTTGTGCCACTGGGCGATGGCATCGGGCAGGTCGTTGCTGCCCTCGCCCTTCAGCTCGGTGCGCTTGTCGTCCAGCGAGTAGCCGTCGGCCTGCAAGTCGTAGAACCACACACGCTCGGTGGTGCCGCCCTTGGTGAAAATCAGGATGGCGGTGCTGACGCCGGCGTAGGGTTTGAATACGCCGCTGGGCAGGCTGACGATGCCTTCCAACTGGTTGTTGTCGAGCAGCTCCTGGCGCAGTTGCTGATGCGCCTTGCTGGAGCCGAAAAGTACGCCGTCCGGCACGATCACGGCGGCACGGCCACCAAGTTTGAGCGAGCGGAGGATGTGGGCGACGAACAGCAGCTCGGTCTTCTTGGTTTTCACCAGGCCGAGCACGTCGGGGTTGGTGTTTGTCTCGTCCAGGCTGCCTTTGAACGGCGGGTTGGCCAGCACCACATCAAAGAAGTTTTCTTCCTGGCGCGGGTAGTGCTCCTTGATGGATTTGCTCAGGGAGTCCTGGTAGCGGATGTTCGCGCCGTTCACACCGTGGAGCATCATGTTCATGCTGGAGACGCGCAGCATGGTGGTGTCGAAGTCGAAGCCCCAGAACATCTGGCTGTTGATGTGCTGGCGGTAGGGTTCGAGCAGGTCGCCGGAGTAATGCCGGTTGCCGTCTTCGTCGGTGAAGGTGCCTTCCGGGCTGGAATGCACGCGGTTGAGGTATTCCATGGTGCGCGCAAGGAATCCCGCCGTGCCGCAGGACGGGTCGCAGATCACATCGGTGGGCTGCGGGGCGATCAGTTCGATCATCGCGTCGATGATGTGGCGCGGGGTGCGGAACTGGCCGTTGATGCCGGCGGTGGTGAGCTTGCTCAGCAGGTATTCGTAGATATCGCCCTTCACGTCGCTCTGGGTCAGCGGCAGGTCGTTGACCATCTCCACGGCGGAGGTGAGCACGGACTCGTTCTTGATCTCCAGATCGGCGTCCTGCATGTATTCGCTGATATGGCCGAGGCCTTCGCGCTCACCGCCCTCGCCTTCGGCACTGCCGAGCTGGGCGAAGAACGGATAGACCTTCTGCTTGAGGTGGCTGTGCAGCTCCTTGCCGCTCATGTTGCGGAAGTTCTTCCAGCGCAGCAGCTGGCCTTCCGGGGTATTGGGGAACAAGCGGTCGAAGGCCTTGCCGGTGCGGTTGGCTTTGCGCTCGGCTACGTCCTCCTGCATGTCGAGCATGCGGGCGAACATCAGGTAGCTGATCTGCTCGATCACGGTCAGCGGGTTGGTGATGCCGCCAGTCCAGAATTTTTCCCAGAGCTTGTCGATATCGTTGCGGATTTTGCCGGTGAGCATTCAGTGGTCTCGATCTGTAGGTTGTGCGGCCATCAGGCGTGGGTGCCGGGCTGGTCGGGGTTCTTCAAAAAGGGTTTGAGCACGGCCACCAGCTCGGTGACATCGGCGGGGGCGAACACGCCGTCGATGCCCTCGTGGGAGATGCTGGAAAACGGCGCGTCGTAGAGTGTTTCAATCACGATGCTGCCGTGCTGGGCGATGTAGTTTTTCAGCAGGTTCATAAAGCGCACCTGCTGGGCGGTCAGGCTGGGATGGGCATGGAGGAACTGTTTGAAGTGTTCCTCAATGGCGTGTGCATCCAGGCCAATAATCTCGCGTACGGTGAGGTGCAGTTGATCGGCTGTGCGACCGTAGAACTCGTTGAGCACCTCCAGGCTGACGCCGGGGTGGCTGGTGAGGATGGTCGAGGTCAGGGTTTTCAGCTCGCTCTCGGCAATGGGTTCGCCCTTGTGGATTTTTTGCAGGGTCGGGTTGGCGGCGAGCATGCCGGCAAGGATGTCCTTGAGGCGGCGGCGGTAGATCATGGCCTCGCTGGCGCCAGTGATGTACACCGCGCGCTCGTCGCCCAGCAGGTTGCCATCCTTGGTTTTGGTGGTTCCTATGCCATCACCCGGCCCGGTGCCGGTCTGACGATATTTCATGATGCCGCGCAGTTCCTGGCGGGCGTTTTCCAGCTTGTCGATGCTCGGCTGCAGCCAGAAGTCGGCGCTGCGTACTTCGGCGATCAGGGCATCCTTCTGGCGGACGGCCTGGATATTCACGGCGAGCTTGTCCAACTCGGCCAGCAGGGCAATTTTGCCGTCCTCGAAGCAGGTGGCCTGCTCGACCAGGCAGCACTGAATACCGGCGATCAGCTTATCCAGCGCAGTGGCGTGTTTGTCGCGCAGCACGCGGGCCGACATCAACGGGGCAATGGTGTTGGCCAGCAGGTGCTGGGTTTTGCCATCGAACTGCTGCAGCTGCTGGGTTTGTTGCAACTGGTGCACGGCGCGCAGTTCACGCTTTACCGCCACGCTGGTGTCGGGCAGGTCGTTGATGTCGGCACGCAGCAGGGCAATGGCGGCGTCAAAGGCAGCGGCATGGTTATGACGCAGGGCGGCCTGGGCCAGCGCTAGGCGGGCTTCGAAGGTGGTTTGCAGCAGGGATTTGCTGCCGGTGTCTTCCGGCTCCTGATACTCCTGCTCGAAGAAATCGAAATTGCCGTAGTGGTCGAAGATCAAAAACTCGGTTTTGTCTTTACCGGGGCCAAACAGGTTTGGGCGCAGGCGCGTACCGCGGCCAATCATCTGCCAGAACTTGACCCAGGATTTGACCGGCTTGGCGAACACCAGATTGACCACTTCCGGTACGTCGATACCGGTGTCGAGCATGTCGACCGAGATGGCGATGCGGAAATCGTTATCCGGTTTTTTGAATTCCTTGATCAGGGTGTCCACGTGCGGGATGGCATTGTGGATGACCTTGCAGACCTTGGTGCCGTACTGCGGGTAGAGCTTGCAGAAGAGCTTTTCCAGGTGCTCGGCGTGGTCCTGACGCTGGGCGAAGACGATGGTTTTGCCGACCAGTGAGCCGGTCTCATCCTTGATGCCGTTGTTGATCAGGTTTTCCAGGATGATGCGGTCGGTGTCTTCGCTGAAGATTTTGCGGCCGATGTCCTTGCCGGCGATGGTGGTGCGCTTGGCTTCTTCTTCGCCGAGGTCCTCTTCGAGCTGACGCTTCTGCTCGTCGCTGAGGTCGTTGTAGTGGATGCCGTCACGCAGGAAGTCCGTGGTGAGGTCCTTCACGCGGAATGGCACCAGATACGGCGGCTCATTATTGATGGCAGCATCGAGGCCGAACTCGAAAGTCGGGTCGGTGGTTTCGCAGTCGAACATATCGAAGGTGTTGCGGCTGATGAACTTCACCGGCGTGGCGGTGAGGCCGACCTGCAGCGCGTCGAAGTAGTCGAACAGGTCGCGGTACTTGTTGTAGATACTGCGGTGGCTTTCGTCGGCGATGATCAGGTCGAAGAAGCCCACATCAAGCTGGGCGAAGCGGTTCATCATGCCCGGGTAGGTGGCGATGAAGATGCGCGCGGTCTGGTCGACCTTGCCGGTTTCGCCGATCACACAGCGCGGCTCGCTGGGCAGGTTTTGCTTGAAAGCGTCATCGGCCTGCACGCGCAGCTCTTTGCGGTCGCAGAGGAACAGCACGCGCTTGGCCCAGCCGGTGCGCAGCAGCAACTCAGCCAGGGCGATGGCCACACGGGTTTTACCGGTGCCGGTGGCCTGGATGATCAGGGCTTTGCGGCGCTGCTGCTGGAAGTGCGCGGCGACAGTTTTGATCGCTTCGATCTGGTAGGGGCGGTCGGCAATGCTCAGCTCGGGGTTGTGTTTCTCCAGGGTGGGGACGCGGTACTGGCGCTGATAGGCGAGGTATTCGAGGCTGTCCTTGCTGTAGATGCCGTACACCGGGCGGTAGGTGTTGTACTGCTTGTCGTCCCAGATAAAGGTTTCGTAGCCGTTGCTGTAGAAAATCACCGGGCGCTGCATGCCCATGCGCTCGAAGCCGTCGGCGTACATGCGAGCCTGTTCGCGCCCGGCTTGCAGGCTGAGATTGCCGGATTTCTTGGCCTCGATCACGGCCAGGGGCTGGCCGTTATCGCCCCATAGCACGTAGTCCGCACGGCCCTTGCCGGAGACGTTGCCGGGGAAGTCGACGTCCACTTCCTGGCCGACCTGCGCGGGGTTGCTGACATCCCAACCGGCTTGCAGGAGCATGGCGTCGATCAGCAATGCGCGGGTTTTGGCTTCGTTCCACTGCAGGCTGTCGGCCACCTGCTGGCTCTGCTGCTGACGCTTTTGCTGGTCAGGCTTGGCAGGCGGGTCGACCTTGTCGAGGTGGCGGGTGCGCTCCTGCTCCAGCTTGTCCATCACGCTCTGCAGCGCTTCCTGCTGCTGGTTGAGTTCCTTCTCATAGCTGGAGACGGTTTTCTGCAGACTGGCCAGCATCGCCGCTGGGTCTTTGACCTCGGTAAATGCGGGGATCGAAGCTTGCGCGGTGCCGTAGTACTTGATGGCCATGTACATGGCCAGTTGGTAGGCCGTTTTCAGAGCCAGCTGGGCATTGCGCAAATCACCTTCGGCACCGTGGGCGGTGTCGTTGCCCTGGATGCGCAGGAAGTTGATCTGGTGCACCAGGGGCTTGCTGACGCAATCAACAAACACCGGGTTTTTCACCAGGTCGTAGAAGCTCGACTGCGGCATGCGCGGCAGCAGTTCTTCCTTGTAGATGGCTTTGGTCAGTTCTTCGGCAAAGCTGCGCAGACGGGTGAGCGCGCTGCCCGGATCGATGTGCAGTACAGCCTCGGCAAGACCGGCGAGGTTGGCCAGCAGCTCGTTGCCGGGGCGGAGGAACTCGAAGTTGACTGATTTCATGTAGGCGATTCTGTCCATATCGGTCCTATAGCGAGGACCGTGCCAGTTTTATTCGATGCCGTATTTGTCCATCCAGTTGCTCAGCGTTTGCTGGCTTTTCAGGCCTAGCAGGCTGGCCGCCCGGGTCTTGTTATTGCCGGTAAGCGTCAGTGCCTTGCGCAGATAATGCCCTGCCACCTCGGCAATTACCTGTTGTAGATCAATACCTTGGGTAACATCCATGGCCAATACATCGGCCTGCGCTTGCGGCAGCTTGAACAGCGCCTGCTCGATATCGTGGGCAGTAATCAAATCACCCTGACACCAGAGCGCTGCGCGCAACAAGGTGGATTGCAGCTCACGAACGTTGCCACGCCAGGGATGCTGAAGGATAAGATTTTTTGCTTCTGCGGAAATTTTCTTATCACCGAGACTGGTGTCCTGGCTGGCAATGCCTGCCAGCAGCGCTTCGGACAGCAACAGCAGATCCCCTTCGCGCTCTCTGAGCGGCGGCAAGTGCAGAACACCCACAGCGATGCGATAGAACAGGTCTTCACGGAAGCGCCCGTGAGCGACTTCCTGCATCAGGTTGCGGTGGGTGGCGGTAATCAGCCGCACATCGACCTTGAACTCCTGGTTGGAGCCGACTGGGGTGAAGGTGCCTTCCTGCAGAACGCGCAGCAGTCGCACCTGCACATCCGGCGTCAGCTCACCAAACTCATCGAGAAACAGCGTGCCGCCGTGAGCCTGCTGGAACACCCCAGGCCGATCGGCAATCGCGCCAGTGAATGCGCCCTTCTTGTGGCCAAACAGGGTGGAGTCGATCAGCTCCGGCACGATGGCACCACAGTTCACCGCCACAAAGGGCGCTGCAGAGCGTGGACCGGCGTTGTGAATGGCGCGGGCAAACAGCTCTTTGCCTGTGCCGGTTTCACCGTAGATCAGCACCGGCACCTGCTTCGCCGCGAGTATTTGCGCCTGCGCCTTGAGCACCAGCATGCGCTCGCTCTGCGTCACGATGCTGTCGAAGGCTGCATCCACAGGGGCATCCAGCCCGGCGAGCTGAACCAGCTTGTCGGTGCTGATGGCATTGGCCGCTGGTACATACTCAGCCGCGATTTCAAACGGCACCTCAACCTGCTGCACGCCTTGCTCAAGTGAAGACTGGTAGAAAGTCGCCGGGTATCGCGTTTTGCCCAGCAGAATCCACACCGCTTGCATGGCCGGTGTGCCGGGACTGAGCAGAATGGAAAGCTGATTGCTGGAAGTACTCAGGCGCTTTAAATGCTGACTGGCGGCCTGGTAGATCTCCCCGAAATGAACGGGGGAAGATAAGGACACGTAATGCGCGGTGATGGGTACATCGACCTGCTGGCGGAGCCAGTCCAGATAGGGTTCAACGCGCTCGGCGGGGTATGAGCAAATCAGCTCGACACAATCAAAGGACACCGTGCTCAGGGTCGCCAGGATCGGGCCTGCCTCAGCACCTGCAACTGCCTTTAGATCATTCCCGCCAACCCAACTGGCCAATACGCGTTGCTTGTTTACCACTGTCCCTGTTCTCCCGGCCTCCCTCTTGCCCATCAGCGGGCAGGAGAAAATGTGCTCTGGCTCACGTCCGGATAGTAAACCAATCCTTCAACCCGGGTCTTTAACTGCCTGACTGGATGTTCAAGTTGAGCTGTAGCAACAGCACGGCTTTTGCTCCCAGCAAATATTGGTATGAGCTGCTGCCGGGGTAGAACGATGAAGGGGCCTTTCGGCCCCTTGTGAACTTAGTTAGCCAACAGGCTTTCAAGCTTCTCGATCAGGTAATCCAGCGGGCTACGCCCCTCCAGGCGTTTTTCGAAAACTTCGTTGCGGTGGTAGGCGACCCAGGTTTCGAGGGCATGCCGGTTATCCTTCTCGTAGCCAGAGCCCAGGATGCAAACAAGCTCAGTGCCATGGGGGTTCTCGAGGTAGTGACTCATGGCTGAAGCCAGATGCTTGAGGTACTTATGCTCGCGAGCCTCCATCGATGGATACAGAGGGGTTACGTTGTCACGTTTGATCAGTTTCATGGTGGAACTCCTCAGGCCTTGAGATTGGCTTTGATCAGGTTGTCGAAGGCACTGCCATCACGCCGCGTCAGGTTGGGCACATAGCGCGAATAGACACGGAACAGCATCTCGGTGGTGGTGTGTCCCATCTGCCGGGCGATCCACTCTGGGTTTTCACCAGCCGCCAGCCAGAGGGTCGCGGCTGTATGGCGGGTTTGGTAGGGGCGCCGCCTGCGCAAACCCAGGTGGCGCAGCAGCGGGTACCAAACCCGGTCGTTAATGTTGCGGTATGCGTGCGGCGTACCTTCGCGGGTGCAGAAGACGAACTGGCCGCTGCCGGTTTTCTCCCGCTGGCCGATGAGGGCCTGGTAAACCGGCTCGGACATGTCGATTTCACGCTGTGAGCCGTCGTTCTTGGTGTAGTCGAGCTTGCCGCCCACCCAGGTTTCACGGATCAGAATCTGCCGCCGCTGAAAGTCGACGTACTTCCACTGCAAACCATCAACTTCGGCTGTGCGCATGCCGGTGAAGAAACGCACCGTGTAGTAATTGCGGAAATCTTCACGCACTGTGCTGAGGATCTGCAGCACTTCATCCAGGGTGAAGGGCTCCACGTCTGTCTTCGGGACTTTCAGTGATTTGATGTTGAGGTATGGCGAGGTAAACTCGAAGCGGTCAGCTGCCTCACTAAGGATCATGCGCAATGGCGTCATGATGTGGTTGATTCGCGTCGCTGTCAGACTCTGACCTTTCTGCCCGGGGACTTTGCCGAGTGCCGAGCGGAAGGACAAAAGTTCTGCTTTGGTGATGGCGCTGACCTCTTTTTTGCCGAACTCAGGCAGCAAATGCTTATCGAGAGTAAGCCGTACGGTTTTGGCGTGCGTTTCACGCCACTCGACCCTCATCTCCTCAAACCACAGTTCGGCAAAATCCCTGAACAGCGGTGTTTTCAGCGATGCACAGCCAGCCTGCAGCCTACTGATCTCCAGTACTTTGCTGCTTTGAGGAAAGTAGGTGGCATAGTCGAAGCTCCCAAGGGTGATTTCTGCTTCGATGCGCTCCAGGATCTTCTGCAGTTTTTTCCGGTTTGCGGGCGTATCAGGCAGCGTGGTCTGCTCGCGGCAGCGCTGATCCAGGTAGGTGAAGTCAAAGAACAACTTTTCGTTGTCTGCACGCGCTCGAATCTTACCCATGGCAGATACCCCCGCCGGCCATCGGCACCAGCCCGGAAGTCCGCGAGAATTTCTGCATGTCTTCTTCGACTGCTTCCCAGATGAAAAGAATCTTGCGGCCGCCAAAGGGGCGGAAGTAGTGAATCCCTTCCAGGAGGACTGAATCTTTCAAGCGATTACGGATGGTGCGCGCGTCGTACTTCATGCGCGTGGCCAGTTCCTCGGTAGTCAGGTATGTGTGAGACATGGCTATGCCCTCTCTGCTAAATTGAACGACAGCGGATTCTTATGAGCTTCTGAGTGCTCATAATGACCTCCTGCAGATCAATATAGCGCTCATTTTGAGCTTTGCAAGGACAAAATGATCTCCTGCAGATCATTTTTGGAGATTTAGATGGTCAAGTGCCATTTGTCTCGCTTACTCGGCGAGCGGAAACTGAAGATCAGTGACGTGGTCAGGGACACCGGGATCAACCGCGGAACCCTCACGCGGCTCTATCACGAGACCGCGCAGAGGGTAGAGCTCAAGGACCTGGAAATAATCTGCCAGTACCTGAACTGCCAGGTGGGAGAGTTGCTGGAACTGCAGGAGGATCCGGAGGGCTGAAAGCCCTCCGGACTGGGTCAGGCGCGGAAATGCCAGTCGATGGAAGCCATCAGCATCAGATAGCGCAAGGCGGCGCCGGAGTGAATGTTCTCCGCAACCTGATCCTTCACCTCAAGCTTCGCCCTGATCCCCAGGTGTAGGTTCGCTACATCGTTGCTCTCTGGCGCGTGCTGACTGAAGGGCCGGCGAATGCTCCCAAGTTGCTGGCGCCAGTAAGACTTGGTTGTCCTCGGCTTGTTGGTGTCATAAATGATCAGCTCAATGGATTGAGTCGGAACACCTATCGCACTGAGCAGCCACAGATAGTCCTGTGCATGGTCTTCGTCACGATCACGCTGGAATCGCAGCGTGGTTTCCGTCTTCCAACAGCGCTCAACAAAATCGTCAATAACACGCTGGGCGCGATCGCTGTCGGGGCCTTCGAGCAGGTCGTAGAGACGTTGTGCATAGTCGGCCACCCCTTCACGCGTTCCATGCTTCGGTGGCGATGGCAACAGCGACAGCGACGATGAAGCTTTTGCGTGCAGAGCAGGTCGCAGCCTGTGTTTAGGGCTTGCGCCGCGGGCTCCTGGGCGCTGCAGCATATCGCGGATACAGCGTGCCCGCTCCAGCATCATTTCGCGCTCTTCGGCAGAGAACTCGACCCAATCAAGATTGACCTCGCGGCCTGTCTGCTCTGCATATGAGGCATACGCCAGCATCGACTCGACAGCTTGAATGCGCCCCATCGCCCAGTTTTGATTCACCTGCTGAGCCTGAACTGGATGTGATTTTTTCCGAGTATGCCGGATGTCTTTGAGCGGCTTTATGCGGCCAATGACGTCGAGCAGCACACCGCAGTCAACTGACATGCCATCAACATACTCAGCTTTTTTGGTGGGCTGGCTGACGCCACCTATATGGGCAACGTTTGCAGCGTTGAATAGCCAATTTTGGGGGTTCCATTGCCACATCATGGCCATGACCTGCGGCAGGCTGTGGATGTAATGCAGCAGCGTAGTTTTTGGGCTGCCATGCCCGAGAATGGCACTGACAATATGAACGATTTTCCGGGTAGGGCCGTCTGTGGGCAGCATTGCTTTGCGCAATCTGAGGTCATCCCTCAGCCAGCGTACTGTCAGGGGTAGATCATGGAAAAACAGCTCGGGTGAGAGGCGGTTATGCGCCGCCATCAGTTTGAAAAACAGCCATGTCGCGCAGGAATGTCGCAGGTGGTGGTAGTGCAGGAACTCAGAGCCAGTCACTGCGCGCATACAGTTGTGCAGGGCCGGGAACAGAGCGCTTTCGCTGATCCATTGAGTTTTCAACTGCGGGATACAGAACAGGAAATCCGAGGTTGGTTTGATGCGCTCCTCAGCCCGCCGCTCCCGATACCATTCAATCAGCAATTGGAGTTCTTCTGGTTCGAGCAGCACCCGCAGTGGGAGATTCCGGACCGCATTGAGGGTTTTTAGTTGGCGCAGGACATGAGGGCGAATTAGCAGATCAACGGGCAGCTCTAGTCCGGCCAGTTCATCGCTGGATAGTCTGCGCATGTTCGGGTGGCGCGCCTGAATACGTGCTGCGTCCTCTGTCGAATACTCGGGCAAATGCAAATCGCATAGGCGCAGCTTTAGAGCCTCGTTGCGCCGCAAACCCAACCGAAACCCCAGTATCAACAACAGTCTCGCTGCTGTGACCAAGCGCGGTGTACGCAACTCCAGACCGCAGGTGCCAAGCGTCTGCAGAACAGACTGGTACTGATCCTCGCTGATAATGCGAGCATCCACCCGGGGCACGCCTTTGCCGATGCCTAGGATGGAGTAGGGGCTGACTGGCGGATAGTTGAACCGACGCTGCAGAAACGTATGAAACTCGTGGATTGCCTTGGCCAGAGTACGCCTTTTGCTATCTGTGGCCTGCGCATCCAATGTGGATTCATAGACAATTTCCAGCGCGTCAATTTCGAGCTCGAAAATGCTTATGCCATCCAGCTGAGAGGTAAGTGCTGCGCCTAGTACCCGGATATATCGATCTATGGTGCTGCGCCCGGCACTGTGGCCGTATGCAGAGGCGCCGCCCAGCATGTAGGCAATCCAACTCTGGATTAGGCCGGGAAGCTCTCCGGAACCCTCTGCCTGCAACGGCATCTCGATGGGCAGGTTATCCCGGACCCGATCGCGCAGCTCCAGCAACCATGCGGGTGGGTCAGGGCTATCCTCAGGTCCATCCGAAACAGATTCATCGTCATAAGTCCCCGCCGGATCCTCGAGATCCTCTTGGCCGCAGATATTGCCCCACGATGAGGGGCGCAGGGATTGAGAGACAAACTCTTGTCGGCAAGCAAAATTCACCAGCACCTGCGGAAGCCGCAGTTGCATTTGCATCCTAAACAGATCAAACAGCTCACTAAGATTTTGTGGCTGATCCTGTTCAGGTATATCGACCTTCCTCAGAAATGCATCCACACAGCGCATGTGCCAATTCCTACGATGCATCTTGTAACTGCTTTTTTGAACATCATCCGCGCAGCGAATTAACAGGGCCAGCGTGGCGGGGTCAGGGAACCACTGCCGAAATTCCGCGCCGGTCTTGCCACGGATTGATAAAGGCAGACGTATCTCGGGAATTCCCGCCACCCACTCAATGCTTTCCAACGATGAGCCGAGCATCGCATTCAGCTGAGCCACATCGAGCAATCCGCCGCTGTAGGCTGCGCTCAGCAGCAGTAGACCGATACGCTCTTCTCTACTCAGCGCGTCGAGATCCATTTTCAGGCCCTGTTGCAGAGCTTGAACCAGTTGGCCGCTGCGTTGAATTCTCTCGGCTGTGTAGACGTCCGGATTGATCGGGTTCGCTGCCCGCTTGATGGCAATAGCAATTCGCGCTAACGGGAACCCTGGAATCTGATCTCTGATTCGTTGGGTGATGCTACGCAATACGTTACGCAGCGTGTGATTCGTGCCGAGCCACGCCTCAAATTCACGTACGTGCGCCTTCGAAATCCCGGATATGCCACTTTCACTCAGTAGCCATCTTCCGAACGCTGTGCCTGACTCCGCAGCCTTCGATTTCAGAAGTGCCCGCATCTCAGGCATCCATTCCGGCTCATGAAGCAGAGCCGACCATATGACACTGCTCTGCTGATCGTTTAGGCGGGGCAGGTTCATTCGGTCACCCACTGGCTGCTCAGGGCTGACCAGCCAAGTTCCCGCAGTAGCGGGGTAATCCATTCATCGAGAACATTGGCATATGCCGCAGGGCAGAACGACGAATAGGCGTCTTGCGGCTCTTCGCCCCTTAGCCAGTGCCCCATGAGCGCAGTCAGAGCCTCGGGAGGGCAGCCCCGCTCAGTGAGCTCCGTACGTAGGAACTTCCGGTAACTATTGACTCGATGGCCGGTATAACCGGCTACCTGCACCATCTGTTGAACAATTGTGTCCGGGGCAATTTCAGCACGACGTATTCCAGTCGGACTAATCCACAGGAAAAAACCTCGTGACCATCTATCGCGATCATCATCCCGTGACAGATAGCCGATCAATTGCCTACTGATAGATGCGCAGTGCTCGAGGTAATTTGTTATTTGCCGCCTCAACATCGGAGGCATGCAAATCAGCCGACTCATATGACGATCATCGGCATCCTTGTCTGACAGCGCGCCCATACCCAACACAGAATCAAACTCGTCGATGAGCATCAGAGGGTTGCGGATCGCCCTACAGGCTGTAATCAGCGAAAACATCTGCACTGACCATAGGGTGTAACAGTTGTGCCAAGCGAGCATATCGCTGAGACGCCCGTTCGCTTTCTTCCGCAAAACCGCGGCCATTGCACTTACATTGTACGCAATGGTTTCGGGCAGCAGGCAGTGAGTTGCTCCCAGCCCGCCCTGTTGATCAGGATTGAGGCCGACAGGTTCATACGCCAGACCAGCACATGCATAAACCTGCGTCAGCACTCGCACCAGTGAGGTCGTATAAATGTTGCGGAGGTGGTTGGCATCGAGCTGCAGGTAATAGCGCGGGGTTTGCGCCGAGGGGATTTCAACGCCTGACAGCATGGATGCCGCTGCTACGTCCTGAGTGTCAGTGACTATTTGGTGAAACAAATAACTGCGCAGTTTGGTTCGCGTATAGCGTCGGTCGTCTTCACCCAATTCCAGCAGGAGTGCTTTGATCTCGGCGTCCAGCTGCTCAGTTTGATAGGTGAATACCTGGTTGGCAGAGTGAGGAAATGCCTTGAGCAGCTGCTTTACCAACTGGGCACTACCAGCGAGATCGGGCAATAGAATTCGCAGCAACGATAGTCGGACACCAGAAGAGGCCTGCCAACGATCGTCGCCAGCCAGGTCTGGGCGCCTGACGACCATACTGAACAGCGCCGAATCCCCTAGGATCAATGCCAGACCATCGGCGTCATCTGTTTCATCATCAACGACGGATAACTGGACGACCTGCGTCATCGACTGCCCCAGCCACAGGCTGATATGCAGAGCAACAATCGCCTCCATTCGTAGCTGGATCCGAGCTGGGTCTTTTGTGCAGGACAGTTCTTGCAGACACGAGTGGAATAGGTCGCTGGCGCCAAACAACAAATTCCGCAACTCCACCAAGGTGAGCTGGTTGTACGAAAATGGCAGGAACTGTCTGCTTCGTACTATATGCGCCTCAACATTTTGTTGGCCTAGGAGATCAGCAACATACGGACGCTCGCAACCATCATCATCGAGCACCCAAATCTCAGTTGATGGGCTGATCTCACCGGGTGCCAGATCACTATCAACGGTGTCTGTATGCCCCACTAGGATGTCGTAGTGACCAGGTAGCTGGTCAGGATCATCGGGATCACCCAGCACAAATCCCCGGGGATCCTCTGTTATGAAGTTGATCAGTTCTGGTCGACTCTGCTCCTTACGCTGGCCTCTATGTCCGCCTCCGCCGCCACCCACACGTGGCGACTCGCCGTTGCAGTAACGGACAAATCGGGCGATTGCAGCAAAACTCTCGGCATTCTCTGATCCCGACTTTCCAGGCAAAAATCCTCTACAGCTCACCACAAACTTCTCGGAGGTGTCCCAGACCTTTAACTCAGGTGGGATGAAGAAGTTTCGCTGTTCGCATAAGTTGCCGAGCGCTTTGTAAACCTCGTAGCGCTGACTGATCAGGCGATCGGTGCCTGTTTTATGAGATGCAATGAGCAACTGCGCGAGCAGTCGCTCGTAGTCCTGAGCATTTTCGTAGTCTCTGAATATGTGCAGAAAAGAGGCATAGGGAAATCCAAAAATTTTTACACCGCGCTGGTGGACAGGATTCCTTGCCGACCTGTTGTTCCCCAGCCAAAACTGCTCGCCCAAAAGCACTCGGATGTTGGGTTGGCGGGATAGGGAGATAAGCCATTCGCAGGCCTCATGTAAAACGATGTCATCAGAGTTTTCTAGACCAATCGGCACACCAACATTGCATGTGCGGAGCACTCGTACGAGCTGATCAATCGCACGTGGCAGGTCAATTAGTTCGGGGTGAAAACCTAGCAGATTGAGAATTTCACTGACGATCCAAGGAGACTGTCCCTGCTCAGAGGCGAGCCTCAACAGGATTTCGCGCTTGCTCATTTCTCACCCCCACAGCCCTTGAGCGGTTTTACCCCGACCAGCCGAGCTAGGTGGGCGTGACTCCGATATTCGTGAGGCCACTGCTCCTTTGCAGATCCGATGTTGGCGTATAAATCTCGTACCTGTTGCCGCGTAATCTGAGCCAGGGCAGGTGCAACCAAGCGCTCAATCAGTACGAGTTGGTAGGCGAACTGCTTGATTCGTCCCTTCGGCCACTCAATACAGCGCACTGGTGTTTCGGGATCCGTGTGCGCCTTGAGCCAGCGATATAGCGTCGTCTGGCCGATACACAGTGCATCTGGGCCACAGATCACCAATGGGTAAACCTCATTGATCCGAGTGGCCAACGCCTTGGGTATCAGAGCTGGATCAGGAAGGCCTATGGGGGCCAGATCCAACTCGCACTCGACACGAGAAAAATCGGGATGAATTCCGTGGATGTCGCCTAATTTGATCGTCAGCATGACGCCTCTCGCTAGTGTGGGAACTACTAGACAATGCGAGGCGTTAGTACCCTGTTTGAGGGGTGAATTGATGGACACGTGAGCTTGGGTTCGGCCGGATGGCGTGAAATACCCACTCAGTGCCAATAGCCGTTTCTACTGATTCCGCGCATGCGCGGAAAATTCCCCATGTCCTGACCGGGAAACCACCCTGGCGCGATGGAAGCCTGAGCGACGAATTCAGCCAGGATGGGGGCTTTTTGACCAAACGGGGCATCAACCAGCCAACCATCACCACCTTGCTCATGCTGGCTAAACCCCTGGGCTGCACGGGCAGCAGAAATCATCGACGAGGTAGAGCAACTCGTTGCACACCATCCCTGAGCATCGCTGCCCTTCGGCTGACCACACACCAACTGAAACGGACGTCTTGGTGGCCTATCTCCTGAGCCCTCTCTACCCCCAATCCAATCCTGCTCACCCTTGCGAAATTCCGCGCATGCGCGGAATTTCCTCCGCCTTCCCGCAAGCAATTTCATTAGCGCTGTTTCCTTGGCAGGACCTGGAACCGAAAGCTATGCCAATGCGATCTGGTAATCAGGGGTATTTCAAGGGGCACTCTTAATACAAGGCCGTATGCAAATCGAGCGAGGCCAGCCTCGGATTAGGAGCGAGCACAATGAGTGACTGGAAATCATACGCAGGGGAAATGAGCGATCGTGAAGTGGCCAGGCGTTTTGGTATCGGCGCCAGCACTGTTCGGCGCTTCCGTCATTCCAGCGACATTCCAAAGTTCTTCCCCGGAAGGGCCGAGCTTCCCGCGGCGCTGGTTACGCAACTGGCGATGGAAACCAATCATCGACTTGCGAAAGGATTCGGTGTTTCCATCAAACGTATCGAACAAGCCAGAGCAGAGCTTAAGATCCCAGAGCCAAAGACAATTCGAGAGCGCTTCAAGCCTCTCGAGGACATTTGGACCAGCGAGGCCATAGCACTGCTAGGAAGAATGCCGGACACAGAGGTTGCTGACCGGCTCGGCGTCAGCAATTTCCCGGTCAAGAAAAAGCGCAAGGAGCTTGGAATACAGTCGTACAAACGACCGCTGCCAGAAATAACCCCCGAAATTGCATCGGAGTTCGGGGGCGTTTCTGATGCAGAGCTTGCGCGCCGGTTCAATGTGTCGGTGAGCTTTATACGCAGGGCGCGGATAAAGATGGAAAAGGGCAGCTAGCAATAGACGCAGATCCGACACTGATTGGATGGGCAGCCAAACTGACTGGCTGGCTGCCTCTTACCGGTTCATGCAAGCATGCCTGCGCCATGTCAGCGGCATATCGACCAGATTCGGGCGGCTCATGTTGTCTCCAGCGCTGCGCGCATCCATTTCGGCATTCTGCAGGCCACTAATTTGCTCAGGTCTTCGGGGCTGAGAGCTTTTTTGATTACAGCAACATGTTCCGGAGTAGTACCACCTTTGCCGAGATAAAACAGTGCGCTGATGGCCACCCCCACCCTGGTCCCTGCATGCTGCATCAGCATTGGGGCGGCATGCACGAGCCTGATCTCGGCTTTCCCCACAAACAGAGATCGACTGGAGCCGCTCGTGTAATAGATCGGGATGACCGGCATCTGTGTACTCAGCCCGAAACGTCTCACGGCATCAGCGCCATGGATCTGCAGTGCCCAACGGTTCTGCCTGGCAATCAGATGCACCAAGTCCCAAGGCCCAGAACGACGAACCCGGCCGGTGTAGTGGCTGTATTTCGGCCGCATGTAGATGCCACGGTACACACGCTCAAGCTCACCGCGACGAACCAGTTGGGCGACTGCCTTGGAGATGGCCGAGCTCGAACCAAGCTCTGCAAGACACCTGATGCTGAAAGGCCTCCCCTTGCGCAGAAACTTAACCCGCTGCGTGACGAGGTGAGACACCGGCGGCTCAGAATGAGGGCGGGACATTGCTATCGTGTCGACTCCAGCGACGAGCAGAGCAACGGCTGATGGAAAGCGATTACCCGACGTCGATACTCATCTTCAGGCCCATCGCTTACCAGGCATTCCTCAAGGCGCCCCAGCGAGAAAATTTGATCGGCAGATGGATAGTGCCTGAGCAGGCTTTTCGCATAGCTGCGGATATCCTGCGGTAACCCCGAATGACGGGAGAGTTCACGCAGGAACTCCTCTGTTTTGACGATGGCGCGTGTTCTTTCATAAGGAAGAGTCAATCTCGTTATCTCCTGGTCATGAACTCAAAGTCCCAGACAGCTGGCTCGCCAGCGCCCGCCACCCAGCGCGCAGTTAAGCGCCGCGGCCATTGAGGCGAAAGTACCAGCACGCCCTTGATTAGCTCCAGTGGGTAGAACAGCAGTCCATCAACCTGGAATTCCTGCAGGCCTTCCCGCCCGCTGTGAAACCGCTCCAGATAAGGTGCAATGCCAATTAGTGTTTGCCGTGCAGAAAGCGGCAAAGCCTGCAGTCTTGGGCATGCAGACCAACCCGGATCTGTGTGCTCAATCATGACTGCACTCCGTCTTGGCCTCCTGCCGCTCCATCCACTTGGCCAGGCCCCACATCGTGCTTCCTAGCGACAGCAAAGACCAAAGCAGCCATTGCGGGATTTGGTATTCGGTACTTAGCCAAAGCCCGATGCCACCGCAAAATATCGCTACGCAAAACCATCTCATCAGCGTGCACTCCCACTCCCGATTACCTACGAGATACCACGGTAACCCGATGTTCGGTTGTGTTAACGCTGGTGCCAGAAATTTCGTCAGATCCCAGGCTGGGAAACGAGAATGATCTATTGGTGGATATGAAACACCGCCATCCAACATGGCCCAGTTATCGGACACCTCGTCCCAAGCACCACGAGCTAGATGAATCTGTCGCCTTGTTTTGAGATTGAAAAAAGGACACGATCCAAGGACAGCCTTTGAGGCAGCTCACTCGTTCACAAAAAAGGAATTATGTGTGCCGCTTGTCCAATGGATTTCAGACTTTTTATCTAGGCGTGGACTGCAAGAGCCGGATGGTCGCCCCCTATTCGCCTATAAGACCTCATCAGAAGAATTCGAGACACTGCGTCAGCTCTTGCATGGGCTCAACCTGGGGCAACACGCGCATCCCGAATATGCTCAGGCCTGGCTACTCTTTGCGGCCGAATGGTGGAAGCGCGAATATCCGGGAGGAGCATGGCGTTGGGGACCACTGTGCGAGGCAGCTGGCCAGAGAAAGGTAGCTCATGAGAAGACCCGCAGCCTGGTAATTGATGGGCGTCGTCAGTGGCGTCTGCAAACCACTATAAAAAGTGAAGGCAAACGTTTCATCGGCCTGGTCGCGGTGAATGGCGGCCTGCCCATGCGCCTTGTCGAGTCGGCACAGGGCGGGTTATCCCGCCTGCTACGCATGGTCACTGAGCAGGCACTGGAATACCGCCTGCAGGATGAGCGTCTGCGCCAGGCCATCGAGGCCCAGGCCGAGCTTTTGCCCGCCTGCTACCAGCAGGCGCCGGTCTACGAACTGCTCGACAGCTTGGTCAAGGCGGTGCTGCACATCCGCAAGGCCTATGCCCTGCAGAGCGCCCAAGACCCAATCGCCCGGCTGCAGGAAGAGTGCCCTCACTGGGAAGAGCTCTTCCCCATCGCCCTCGATTCCCAGGCCGCCGCCAGCCTGATCAAGGGTCTGGTCCGGGATACAGTCAGCATCACGCCCCAGTCGCGGCGGCCTCCTTTCCAGATCCAGCGCGGCCTGCGCTTCAGTTCCGATGGCTCCATACCCGTCTACGAGCTGTCCTTCGTGATGCAGGCTCAGGCCAGGCGCGATCAGGTTGCCGAGGCGCTGGGGATGGCCGTGGATGCGCTGCCGCCACACTTCCAGCTCCTGCTGCGCATCGGCGAGCGGGAATACCTGGTCGGCGAAGCCCTGCTTAGAGACGAGGAATACCAGCTGATCGCCAGGCCGCTGCCGGCCATCCACAGCCTGCACAATGCCGCGCAGCTGATCGTCAGCCGCTGGGGCGCCACCCTGCACATTGCCAACCTACCGGGCGGCGAAGCCTTGAGCCATGACGAGCCGCTGATCTTCGAGAATACCTACCCCTTTGCCCGCCTGCTCGCCCAGGGCGATGCGCTGGTCAAGGGCGAGTCGGCACTGGCGGCCATGCCGGCAAGAACCATCGTGTATGCCGAAGAAGGCGAGGCTCGCGAGCTGCATGACTGCCTGGCCGACGGGCAAATGCTGATGGAACTTCCCGCCGGTACCACCCGGCTCACGTACAAACAACAGCCCTTCGTTGTCACCATCAGCGCCAGCGCTACCCGCCACCCGGAAGCCTACTGGCATGGCAACAGTCTGGAGGCGCTCTCCGTGCCGGGGCTGCTGTTCCGTGGCACGCCGCGCCTACGCATTGAGCAGGGAACGGGCTTTTCCAGCTATGCGCCCGCCCATGAGCTGTTTGTCCGCACGCAGGGCAAGGAGCTGCCGCTCGCCCAAGCCCGGGCGCCGGGGCTGTGCCGGCTGATCTGGCGCAAGGATGGCCAGCGCCTGCTGAACACCCGCGCCGTGCTTCTCCCGGACGAAGCCTCCATCACCTACGCGCCGGGCGCCACTACCCTCGAGGGCAGCATTCGCCTTCACCACTGGCCTGATGTGCCCGTGCGCTGCGAGAGCGAACAGATCGCGCTGGAGCGCCGCCATGATGGAACAGGCCTGACCCTGCGGCTGAAGAGCACCGGCAGCCGGCCGGCCACCACGGTTCCGCTGTGCCTGCAGTGGCCCGACGGCGAGCAGAAGCTCACTCTGCCCTTCCCCGGCTATGGCGTCACGCTGCTGCGCAACGACACTCCTCTCAAGCTGAATCAGGCCCTGACCATCGAAGAACTGATCGGCTGCCGCGCGGTACTGATGTCGGCTCAGGGCGCCGAAAACTGGCGGATTCGCCTGACCTCCAGCGGCACCGACTCACGCTCCACCCTGTCGCAGGAAATTCGCTACACCGGGATCCGCGAAATCCGTCTGTTCGAGCTGATTCCGGCGATCCAGCAGATGATGTCCTGCCACCCGGGGCTCGATCATGTCGTGCAGCTAGAGTTGATTCATGCCCACCAGACCCACGCTCGCCTACAGGTGGGCCGCTACTCGACGCGCATCCGCCTGCACAGCCAGCGCGAGATGGCGTCACTGAACGATAGCGGCTCCGACGTTCTGCTTGAGCAGCCGCATGCCGAGGGTCTGATATTGGGCCTGCCACTGGCAGAACCGGAACATGACCCGGTCAGCCTGCCGCTGCATTTTTCCGAACAGGTGTTCACCGGCAGCTGGCTGGTCAGCCTGCCAGACGATGCCGTCGGCCCTTGGTTGCTGTACACCTCTGCCGAGTCACCGCTACACAGCCGTGCGACCATCGTGCCACCGACCGCGAGCCAACTGTCGAAGCCCCTGACCCCGCTGCGCGAGGCGCTCTGCGAAGGCGATGGCGAAGAGCGCATGCGCCAGCTCAGGGCCGCGCTGCGCGCCATGGCCGCAGACCCGCAGGCTGATGACTGGCAAACGCTGGAGCTGCTGCTGGATCGGCTGCACCACCTGCCGCTGGCCAGCCTGGATATCTGCCAGGCACTAATCCGCGAGCCGCAGGCGCTGACCATGGCCACCCTGCTGCTGGATGATTTCTCCAGCCGCCTGGCCGAGCGCCTGCCCTGCGAGCTGCCCTTCGAGTGGCTGCTGATCGCCCCGGAGCACTGGTTCGGCACCTTCGCGACACTGCGCCAGCAACTGGCCGCCGACAATCCGCGCATGCTGTCGGTAATCCGCAACGACATCCAGAGCAAGAGCCAGTTCCTGTCCCGCTGGCAGCCCGCGCTGCGCTTCATCTTCGATCAGGGCCTGCACCACTCCTTCGATCTGCAAAGCCCGGATGTGGGGTTCTTCCTGAAAAACCCGGCGATGCTCACCGCCTCCTGGCAGTCGTACCTGTTTGATGGCGAGAACTCGGCCATGCAGCAGATGTTCCGGCGCAACCCCGCCGAAACCCATCAATATCCCGGCAGCGGCAATACGGATATCGGAGCCTTCCTGAAAACGCCCCACGGGCAAATGCTCCTCCGCTGCTGCAAGCTCCCGGCCAATGACTTCAAGCTGGCCACGGTCATGCTGCCCTTCATGGCCGCCTTCGATACCTACGCCGGCCGCGGGCAGCAATGGCAAGCCGACCCGCCACGCCTGTTCAGCCTCAGAAACGCTCGCCAGTTCGATACCGTCTGGTTCGACTCGGTCTATCAACTTGGCCTGGCCATGGCGCAAGCCGCCTCGATGCAGAAGTGAATCCCATGCTCTATCAGAAGAACTATTTCTCCGCTCTCACCGGCAACCTGAGCACCCGCAGCGAGCGCGCCGCCCAGGGCCTGCTCAGTCTAGGCAATCCGCAGCTGCGGCAGTTCCTGCATGATCAGCTGACCGCCGCCCCCGGCACTCCGGGCGCCTGGCTGGCCGACCCGGTCTTCGAACCGACCTTCGGCTGGCAGGAAAGCTCTGAAACCATGAGTTCGCTGGCCGGCGGTGACCTACTACACCGACGCCTTGCCGAAGCCATGGCGGCCCCGCCCAAGGAGCCCCATGATCTTGCAGAGGAATATGCCTTCCCCAGCAATCGCCATCCTTTCACCCACCAGTTGGCGGCCTGGGAGATTCTCAACCGTCCCGAGCCGCAATCGCTGGTGGTGACCAGCGGCACCGGCTCGGGCAAGACCGAATGCTTCCTGGTGCCGGTCCTCAACCAGCTGGCCAAGGCCATCGACGCGGGCGAAGACCCGGAAGGCGTTCGCGCCCTGTTCATCTATCCGCTGAACGCGCTGATCAACTCGCAGCAGAACCGCCTGGATGCCTGGACAGACGGCTTCGGCGGGCAGATTCGCCACTGCCTGTACACCGGCGCGCTGGAGAATGAGCGCAAGACGTCCGACCAGCAGTACAAGGGTCAGGTGATCGACCGCAAGAGCCTGCGCGCCAGCCCGCCGCAACTGCTGGTGACCAACGCGACCATGCTGGAGTACATGCTCATCCGCAAGGATGATGAGCCGATCCTGCAGAAGTCGGCCGGCAAGCTGCGCTGGATCATTCTGGACGAGGCGCACACTCACATCGGCTCCCAGGCCGCGGAGATGGCGCTGCTGCTGCGCCGGGTGATGCTGGCCTTCCAGGTCAAACCGCAGGATGTGCGCTTCGTGGCGACCTCGGCCACCTTCGGCTCGGATACCCAGACCATCGAGAGCCTGCGCACCTTCCTCGCCGATATCGGCGGAGTGGATCCGCAGCAGGTGCATGTCGTGCAGGGTCATCGGGATATCCCGGCGCTGCTGAACGCCACGCCCGATGCCGAGCAGGACACCCCTGAAGCCATCGGCGCCATCGAGGCGGACCAGGAGCAGTCGACGCTGCGCTACCGGCGTCTGGAGGCCAGCCCCACCGCTCGGCGGCTGCGCGCCCTGTTCATGCCTGATGGCCAGGTGAAACCACAAAGCCTGCAAGGGCTGATCCGTGAGTCCGGTCTACCCTCGGCGCAGGTGCTCGCCTGGCTGGATCTGCTGTCCGGCACCAAGAGTGCCGAGGGCCTGTCCTTCCTGCCGCTGCGCGCACACCTGTTCCATAACGTGATTCCGGCAATCCGCGCCTGCGTGGACCGCCACTGCAGCCACAAGGCCGGCACCGCGCTGGCACATGCCGACTGGCCGTTCGGCATGGTCTATCTGGAGGAGCGGACTCACTGCCGCTGCGGCGCGCCGCTGATGCCACTGGTGTCCTGCGAGGAGTGCAACGAGAGCTTCCTGCAGGCGGCCACCAAAAGCAGTAGCAGTGCTCTGGTCGATCCGACACAGCAACAGGACGACGAGTTCGCTCTCGAAGATGAAACCACGGAGGCCGATGATCAGACCAAGGATAAGGATACTGTGTCATCCATCCAGATCCTGATCACCAATCGCGCCGTCAAGAATGGCAGTGCAGACTTCCTCGATCGCGCCACTCACCGACTGACGCCCAATCGTCCGGCGGATGGTGGCATCGAGCTGCAGCTCTTCCGCACTGCCAAGAACGAATGCCCCTGCTGTGGCGCCAATATCCAGGGCCGCAGCCTGCTGCGCCCCACGCGCATCGGTACGCCCTTCACCCTCAGCACGGTGATCGGCACCCTGCTGGAGTTCTGCCCGCCGGATCCGATGCCGACCGGCAAGCCGTTCCAGGGCCGCAAGCTGATCTCCTTCACCGACAGCCGCCAGGGCACCGCACGGATTGCCATCAAGCTGCAGCAGGACTCCGAGCGCAACCGGATTCGCGGGCTGATCTATCAGCGCCTGCTGCAGGCACAACCCGTCAATGGGCTGTCCGCAGAGGACTTGCAGGACCTGCAAGACCTTCAAACAGCAACGCAACTGAGTCGTATCGAGCAGAAACACCTGCAGTCTTTGCTCGACAGGCAGGCTGAAGCTACAAAGGGCGCGGAAATAAGCTGGACAGATATGGCCAACCATCTGGCCGGCACGCCTGAGCTACAGATGGGCATGCTCGACTACTACAACAACCTCGCGCCGAACACCTTCGGCAAGCAGGACAGTGTCGCCCTGGCCAGCATGCTGCTGGCGCGCGAGTTCTATCGCCGCCCGAAGCGCGCCAACAGCTTGGAAACCCTGGGCCTGGTACAGGTCTGCTATCCCAAGCTGGCCAACGTCACCGGCAAACCCATGGCCTGGCCCGCGCACCTGGATGCCGAGTCTTGGCGTACCTACCTGAAAGTGCTGCTGGACTTCTTCGTCCGCGAAAACACCATCCTGAACATCAACGAACGCTGGCAGTCACTGATCGGCGCACGCATTCGCCCCAAATGGGTAGTTGCGCCGGTCTTGGGGGAAAAGCCTGAAAAGCTGCAGAGCCGCTTTGTCCGCTGGCCGGCGGTCAATACCGTCAATGGCATCCAGTCGCGGGCCATCCTGCTGCTCTGCAAGGCGTTCAACTGGTCGACCGCGGCCCATCAGGACCAGATCGACTCGATCCTGAGCGAGGCCTGGCGGGTACTGACCCAGCAGGCAAAGCTGCTGATTTCGTCAGGCGACGGCTATCAGCTCGACCTCAAGGACCTGAGCTTCCGGCTGCCCGAAACGGTCTACCAGTGCCCGGTATCGCGGCGCTTCATCGACACCCCGTTCGAGCAGCTCAGTCCCTATACGCCACGTACCGACCGCGAGATGGTCGTCAAGGTGACGCCCTACACTCTGCCGCGTCCGCCCGAGGCGCTCCTGCATGTGCCGGGTGATGAGGGCCTGCTGGCGATCCGCGACTGGCTGAACAGCGAGCCGCAGATCCAGCAGCTGCGCAAGGACGCGCTCTGGTCGGACGTCATGGACCGGGTCATCGAGGGGGGCCACTACTTCCGTGCCGCCGAGCACTCGGCGCAGCAGCCGAAGAGCAAGCTGGACAGCTACGAAGGCCTGTTCAAGACCGGCAGGCTGAACCTGCTGAGCTGCTCGACCACCATGGAAATGGGCGTGGACATCGGCGGCATCAGCGTGGTGGCGATGAACAACGTGCCCCCGCACCCGGCCAACTACCTGCAGCGTGCCGGCCGTGCCGGGCGCCGCCGCGAGGGACGCTCGCTGGCCCTGGCCGTCTGCAAGAACACCCCGCACGACCAGAGCGTGTTCAACAACCCGCTCTGGCCGTTCAACACGCCCATGCGCATGCCCAAGGTGTCCCTGCAGAGCCCCGATCTGGTACAGCGCCACGTCAATGCCTGGCTGCTGTCGCACTGGCTCAAGCACGTGGTCGCCGCCCAGGAAATCAAGTCGATGACCGCCGGTGCCTTCTTCCTCGACGGCGAACTGCCTATGTCGCTGGCCGCGCGTTTCTGCCTGTGGTGCGACAACCAGGCGGTCGATACCGAAACGCTGGTGGGACAGGCCCTCAAGGACATCACCCGCCGCAGCATCCTCGACACCACCCCGCAGCCCGAGCTGTTCAAGCATGCCAGCCGCCGCATGAAAGAGATCATGCAGGCATGGCAGCAGGAATACTCGGCCAGCCACGCCCAGCTGCTGCAGATTGCCGACAAGAAGGCCGCTGCCTACCGCGCCATGGATGCACAGCTCAGCCGCATCGCGAAGGAGTACCTGCTCAGCGAGCTGGCTGACCGGCGCTTCCTGCCGGGCTACGGCTTCCCGACCGACATCGTCAGCTTCGACAACCGCTGCATGCAGACCTTGAAGCGGGAGGACGGCGACCAGCGCGAGGACAACCGCGCCCGTTACCGCTCGCTGGCTTCCCGCGACCGCATCACCGGCCTGCGCGAATATGCGCCGGGCGCCGAGCTGGTCATGGATGGGCTGGTCTACAAGTCCTCCGGCATCACCCTGAACTGGCACGCTCCCGCGTCTGCCGAAAACGTCAAGGAGCTTCAGCTGTTCAAGAAGGCCTGGCGCTGTGGGCAATGCGGTGCCAGTGACTCGGCCATCAATCCCGGACTGGAGATCAACTGCCAGGAATGCGGCGCGCCGATCGAGCGCGACAACATCCGTGAATACCTGGTGCCTGCAGGCTTTGCCGTGGACTTCTTCGACGAGCCGCACAACGACATCAGCCGCCTGCAGTATGTGCCGGTCAATGCGCCCTGGCTGAACGTGCCGGCCAGCTGGGTCTGCCTGGCCAACCCGGCACTCGGCCAGTTCCGCGCCAGCCAGCAGGCGCAGCTGTTCAACTACACCTCGGGCGCCAACCAGAAGGGCTTTGCCATCTGCCTGGAGTGCGGCAAGGCCGAGCCCATGCTGAGCTATCCCGATGCATCCGCCCCTGCCAATGAACAGTATCTGCCGGCTATTTTCCGCCAGAAGGCACAGCACCGCCGCCTGCGCGGTGGCAAAAGCAATGAACAAGGCGACGGGACAAACATCTGCCCCGGCAGCCACAACAGCTGGAAGATCAAACAGAACGTCCACCTTGGCCATGACAGCCTGACCGATGCGCTGGAACTGGTGCTGCGCAACCCTACCAGCGGCGAACTGCTCAACGACGATATCACCGCCTACTCGATTGCCGTGGCGCTGCGCGAGGCGATTGCCGCCGATCTGGGCATACAAACCGAAGAGCTGGGCTGCGCAAGCCATCCGATCAAGGTCGATGGCCAGCCAACCCGCGCCATCCAGGTGTTCGACCTGCGCAGCGGTGGCTACACCACCCAGGCCGCGGAGCGGCTGAATGAAGCCAGCCTGTGGCGAAAGGTCATCGCTCGTCTGGACAGCTGCAACTGCTCGCATGCCTGCCAGAACTGCCTACTCAGTTTCGATACCCGCTTCGAGGCCGAGCGCCTCAATCGTCACGTCGCGCTGGAGTGGATCAATCAGACTTGGCTTACCGGCCTGGCGCTGCCCGCCGAGCTCGCTGTCTTTGGTCCGAAAAGCCAGGCAGAAATCGCCACTCTACAGGAAGCGGTCGAAAGAGCGATTACTAGGGACGACAACGCGAAGACCGTAGCCATTTACTTCACTGCACCCGCCGAAGAGTGGGATCTTGCTGTCGCACGCCGCCTGAGGCATCAACTGCATAGCTGGGAAAGCGTCGGACACCTAGTGCAATTACATTTACTGGAAAGTACCGTTTCCAGCCTGCCAAGAGACCAAAAGGAATGGTTGGCAAAGCTAGCCTTCAACGGAGTACAGATATGCCTACACAATTCCATACCGGATCTCGGGGCGCTGGCACTCAATGTCTCACTGCAAGGCCCACAAGGCTGCATTGCCTGGGCTAGCGACAATACGAACCTGGCCGCACCTGGCCACACATGGGATCTAGCGGAGGCCGGTGCACGGATCATCCGAGGCACCCCCTCCGACCTCAAGGCAGAGCGCATCTTGAATGCTGCCGATCTCATGCCGGCCCCACCCCCTGGCTTGATCAAGATCGAGATCGGCAATCAGCTGGATGGCTCGCTCGACAACTTTGCTCGTCGGTTCTGGGAGCACCTAGGTACTGAGGCCAATGGCCTGATTAATGATGCCCTCACAGGCAAGGATCCAATTACAGAACTGGTTTACAGCGACCGTTACGTATGCAGCCCGCTAGTTGTGAATCTGCTGGTCAGCGTGATCCACGAGCTCGGACGGCTGAGTGATGCAGATTTCGCTATCCGAATCCTAGGCCGACAATATCAGCGGGAAGACAATCGCTCGCCTTGGCAGTACCGGCATGACTGGCACTCAGCTCGCGAGCGCGATGAGGCCCTCCGCCAGGCTCTGGCGTACTGCGGCCGCGAGGGAGAGGTGCTAAGCCTGCCTACCTTGCCGCACTACCGCCGGCTACAGCTTAAGCTGCGCTCCGGTAATCAACTGACCATCCAGTTTGATCAGGGGCTTTCGTATTGGGAAGCCGAGCGCAGCGAAAAGTCTTACCAGCTCAGGTTCGACTTTGCATCACGCGAGCTTGGAGAAGAAATCATGGAGCGCATCAGGTGTAAAGTTTCGGCGGCTGGGGAGGAAAACACTCAGATATTCCTCTCTTCCTCTTGAGAGCGGCTCAACTGGTATGAGTATCGGAGGCAATTGCCCAAATTTCAGAACTCCGATACGCACAGTAGCGAAATAAGCCCCTGTTCAATGCAAATTTGGACAGGGTCTCTTACGATTTACGGATTACCAGCCATCTGTCGAGCGTAATTGCGATCGCTGAGGTCTTTCTTGGGGTCAGCTTTGACCCAGCGCTCAGGTCTGTTGCAGGTCGCGCAGGTCAGTATCTGCTTATCAGGGCTGAGGCTATATAGGCGGTTCTCAGAGCCGACTTTGACTTTCAATCCAACATCTGAGACCTCGAACCCTGGTGCTTCCTGCCCTATGCGATCCATGGATTCAAATCGGAACGACCAGCGTTTAATCTGATTTTTGCGCCAGATAGTCATAATGATCAAGGGGTCTTGTTTCGTTGTCCTCTGATAAACCCAGTCCCCTTCATATGCACCTAGTTTGGTTGCTTCCTCGTCTCGTTTGGCCTGCTCATAAATTTGCTCCTGCATCTTGAGCAGTTCGGCATTTAATGCTTTTTCATCCTTAAGTGCTTGGTCTTTCAGCATCCGCTCTACGTCATAGGGCCCTTGAGGGTCATATTTCCAAACCGCCGCATCATTGATTCCAAGCACCTTGCAGTTTAGACAATCGACACTCTGCTCATCTACATTTCGCGTTAGAGCCAAGCGCTCGGAGCTGTTAACGTCGTCAAGGAGAAGTTTTTTATCTTTTACTGAAACTTTCATTTTAACCAGCGGCTTGATGCGACCATCTCTCGCGTCCTCTCCAAATATCTCGGCCTCATCACCGTGAACGTTGAGAACAATGACTCTCTCCCCACCAGCTATCTTATAACGATATGCACCTGTGAAATCCTCGCTGCCGCAACCAGCAAGAATGGAGCTAACAAAAGCTAATGAAATTAACCTAGAAAAGCCTCGCATAATATCCTTTACGGCAAGCCGAATAATCAATGGCGTACGACTAGACTGACGACTGTGGAAAAACTAATCAGCCGCACTGCCCTGCTATTAATCGAACCTTAATGCTGTAGTCCATATGGCGTTCAGCTTCATGTAGATCCTTTGGCTTGAAGTCTCGTCGAGAAAAATTAACGATCTCCGAATCAGAGAACCCATACTCCTGCATCTGCTTCAGCGTACACGAGCAGAGTGCAGGTGATGTCCCACGCGCCTTAGAAGCAGACTCGCATCTTTTAACAAGCTGCTGAACTCCAGTTTCGCCAGCGAAGGCTCCTGACTGCAAAAGTATTGCAAATGATGCGAAAGCAGCTATGCCAATAATCCTCATATATTTTTAACATCCTTCTATTTAACTGCTTAATTATCGGCAATTAATCGTTTGCACCTGAATTACAGCCGATTGCGAAGACGGCATGTGTAGGAAAGCGGCCCTGCAATTCGCTGGAGGGTGACGCCATGCCATAAAGTCACGTTTTACCAAATTCACAATATACTGTGAAGACCAGAGATGACGCCGCCCAGATAGTCCTCCCTTTTGGGGAGTCATCTGTGGAAGTCGGATTGGCGTTCGGAAAGGTCCTGCGCAGACGCCGTGTCGAAGCAGGATTCACCCAGGAGCAATTGGCCCATGAGGCGGAATTGCAGCGTAACTACGTCAGCCTGATGGAACGGGGCATCAATCAGCCCACGATCACCACCTTGATCAAGCTAGCTAACCCCCTGGGCTGCACCGCAGCTGAGATCGTCGCCGAGGTAGAACAACTCGTTGCGCATCCCTGAGCACTCGGTGTCCTTCGAGCCCCTCAATCGACGACTAGTTGAATGGTCGACTCAAGAGCACTTCTCATCCTAGAGTCGACCACCAAAGGCTCCTGCTCCAACCAAAGACCTTTGTCCACGAGATCATGCACCAGCTTGGGCGCATGACGAAGATCAAGCCCAGCAGGCCATGGCTTTTTCAACTTCCTAGGCTCAACGCACTCGGTCCAGAAGGATGGAACGAACCAGCACAGATCCGACCGAAGCTCTCGTAGTTTCAGGAAGATTCGTACGCCGTTCGGGTCGAGATCACCAAAGTGAACGACAGGAACCTCGGGCTGCACCTGAGCGAGTAGATGCACAACAGTGGCTATGTCCCAGCCAGGGACATGAGCCAAAAGCCATCCGTCCAGCATCGGCAGGTCACGCCAAGCGCCAGAGTTTTCCACCAGCAAGACCGCTCGCAAGGGACCTTCCAAGATGAGGCCATCCAGGAAGGCCCGCTCCGGGATCGGTGCTTCACCAAGAATACGGGCAAGCTTCCACAGATCCAGGACACCCTGCTCGGTCTGTGCCACCAATCCACGCGGTGGTCGCAAGCGTAACAATCCGTCGTGGGTCGCTTCGGTGCCGGCAAGCGCGGCTTGCCGGCGCGGCGTGAGTACCGCTTTGGAGTGGGGCGCGGTTAGCGCGGCTGCAGTCCGGCGATTGAGACGTCCTGGCAGCGCCGGAAGCCGCCCTGCGCGGCGCGCATCTTCCAAGCGAGTCCAACCATCAGGCGTGGGGGAAAACCCACCCGCTGTAAGTGCCGCCAGCGCTTCCTGCCAGTCCGGCCATACCCGCTCAAGCAGCGCAACGAGTTCAGTGCGGCGAGCCTCTACCAAGGCAATCTGATCACGCCGGCCGGTCGAGCGGATCCAGGATAGCTCTGCCAGAGTGTCATACGCTTTCACCTGTGAGGCGCGGCGCTTGAGCGTCCCCTGCACCAGCAACTCGAGCAGAGCGATGCGCTGCTGCGGCGTCTGCCACATTAGCCTACGCTCCTAGTGCGACGACCGAACACCAGAACTTCCTCGCGCCCCTCGGGCGTCACCTGGCGCACCAAGCGATAAGTCGTATTGCCTTCGGCACGTGCCACTTCGGGGGCCGCGATCATCAACTGCAGATCCAGTGTCTGACACAAATCGAACAGGACGCCGAGATTGTCTGGCGACAGGCGATTGGCTTCGTCCAAGAACAGGAAACGCAGCGAACCGTGAGCGCGCTTACCGCGCAGCAAGGTCGCATCGCGCTCCCACTCGGTGAGAACCACCATCATCAGCGCAGCGCCGACACCGATCGCCTCGCCGGTCGACAAACGTGTCGGGTTGGCGACTTCCCACTCGGTGCCGGACTTGCGACGGATCTCCACCTGCAGATGCACGTATTCCCGATAATCGAGCAGACGCTGCCCTGCTGAGCGTCCACCGCCGTAGCGACGAAAGATTTCGTCGAGCGCCTCCTCGATCGGCATGTCCGCCTGGAATAGCAGCTCCTGAGCCGCACCTTCACGCAGGGCGCGAAGGATCTGCTCCATACGTTCGACAGCCTGCATGCGCACACGGATGCCCTGAATGCTGCCGAAGCTGACCTTTTCTAGATTCTTGGTCAAGCGAGTGACTTGGCCACGCGCCTTGCGGATCTGTACGTCAATGCCTCGTGCTACGTCTTCGCTAGCTCCACGCAGGTCGCTTTCCTGACGGGCGAGACGCTCTTCGAGGTCAGATAGTTGGTCACGCAGCCGGATGAGCGCTTCGCGCGGGTCATCGACCTCGGCCACCTGTGCCGGCAGGCGGTGGCGCAGCCAGTCGCGCACAGCCAGCCAGAGTTCAAGAATAGGATCAGCGAAAGCGGCGTCTGCCGATGGACTTCGTACCAGTTCAAGCTCAGAGAGCAGAGCGTCCCCGCCTCGTGCGTTGTGTAACCGTTCTAGCAAGACGTCACGCCGCGCTGTCGCGATCTGTACGAGATTGACATGGCCGCGAATACCGCCTGGCCCATCGGGATCATTGCCGAGTAGATTGCCTATGAGGCCGTGGCGCTGTGCCCGATCATGTAGTTCACTCCACCGCCTCGTTGCAGGCTCGGCCTCACGGCGCTCGCTGGTGAGTTTCTCATCGGCTGCGATCAGGCGTTCCTGCGCTGCTCGCTGGGCTTCCTGCTGCGTACCGACGGTTCTATTCAATTCCTGTCGTCGGTGCTCTAGAGCACGCAGCGATTCTTCCTGCCGTACGACCTCTTTAGCTGCATCCACTACCGCTTCTTCCGTCGGAGCAGGGATACCTATCCCGTTGAATCGAGTCGTTGCAGCCGCATGCTCCTGACTGGCGATTTGACGTCGGCCTTCCACTTCTTGGAAGTGCTCGGTAATTTGGTCATATCGTGCCTCAGCTTGGCTCACCCTTTCCTCGGCTGCCTCTTGCAAGCCTTCCGCTTCGCTCAGTTGCTCCTTCAGGGCCGGTATTAATTCCTGCGAGTCTTCGAGCCGGCGCGGCGCTTCCTCCCAGGCGAGCGCCTCAGCGTTGTCGCACAGGTATTCGAGGGCTTCGATCCCTGCATCGAGTTGCCGGCGCCGGCCTTCCAGAGTGTCGGCGTGGCGCGTCAGATCCTCTATGTCCGTGTCCGACAACGGAAGCTGGCGCAAATCACCAAGTCCGTTCTCCACATACAGAACATCCTCTTGGTTGGCGGTAACCCAGTCCCTGGCCTCGCCTGCCTGCGATGCCCTTTCACTGAGTATCTGCGCCCGCTCGCCGTGGTCAGGAGGATCAAGCAGAATCGCCTCGGCCAACAGCGAACGCAGCCTGCCAATACGGGGTTGCAGTGCCTGTGCAGCCGCAGCATGGCGATCAGCCATGTCGCTCTGTCGCTCGATCTGTTCACCGACCAAGGCGATCGCCTGCTGCACCTCGATGATGGCGTCCGCGGGGTCACCTGCCAGCCAGACCTCCAGCCCGGCGAGCAGCGTGTCGCCATTCTCCTGCAACCGTTCCAGCGTGCGGCGCTGGCTCCTCGCATTCTCTAGTTCGAACGTTTTCTCTTCGGCCTGCGCCTGCAGCTCGGCCGCCCGTCTCTCGCGCGCACGCCGTCCCAGCCGCGGCTTGGCAGGAATACGCGACATACGCAGGGCAATCCCTTCCTGGACGAGCAAATCACCTTCGTTAGCCATCGTAGTGTCGGAGGAATCGGCCAGACGGTAGAGATCGGCATCACGTGACACCAGTAGCACGTCTGTCAGTTCCTCTGGCCGGTCGACAGAGGCACGAGCTGCCGCAGCGGGATCATCGACGACCAGTGCCTGTGCCAGGGGGCCAAGTCGGGCCTCCAGCACAGCCGCTTCCTCGATCGCCACTTCTTCGTAGCTGCCAGCCAGCAGCTCGGCGCCGAGCCTGTCCTTGAGCTGCAGCAACGCGGGCGAGAACGGCCCGCCGGCCGACAGCAGGTCACGTGCGTCCCGGAGCAGCTGCTCCTGTACATGCCGTGCCCCCTGTTCGACCCGGGCTGCCTCGGCGTGCTCTGTGCTCAAACAGGCACGAGCTGCATCCAGACTGGCCCGGTCCGTCACATGGGTATCGAGGTGATCGGAAATGCGGACGGCGCACTCCGCCAAAGTCTGCCATTGCGGCTCGCGTGCCATTAACTGCCGATGCTGTTGCTGCAGCTCCTCACGCCGGCGCCGTAGCTCAGCAAGTTCTTCATTGGCCGCCCGTTGTGCCTGTTCATGTGTGGATTGCTCGACTTCAGTATCACTCAGCAACGCGTCGACGACTTCAATGGCAGGCGCCTGGGTGAGAACCACGCCCAGCTCCCTCGCCGTTGCACACACCCGGGCCTGCCGGGCCTGCAGCTGTTGCGCTTCGGCCAGTTTCGCCTCAATGTCGGGAAGCTGCTCGGCAAGTACGCTCAGTGTCCGATGACGGTGCACCGCTTCGGTGGTCACATCGTACGCAGCGGTGATTTCGACATCCCGTCCCGCTAGCCGCCACACAGCCTCCATGAGCTGCTCATGACGCGCACGATGCTCCAGCGCATCGGACAGGCGCGTCCTTGCCTCCCGACGTTCCTGATCGACGCATTCGAGCATGTGGCGTACCGACATAAGCTGATCGGCGAACTGCGCAGGAAGCAAAGGTACGGTCTGCAAATGCGCCTCGGCTTCCCGTAGCCGTCGAATTGCCTGACGATAAGCAGCAGCCCGGCGATGCAACTCTTCGATGCCCTGCTGCAGATCGGCGAGCCCCTTGGCAGCGCGTTTGTAGCCCTCCCGGGCACGCTTGAGTTCCTCGCGATTGCGAGTCCGCAACGTTTCAGATTCGCTTCGTAGCCTGCCCGCTTGTTGTGCCGCTGTCTCAGCTTCCGCGAGCAGGGAGACACATTGTTGCAGGTTGCGTAGCGCCGCTAAGGAGTCCTTCAGTCTGCCGTGCCAGTCGCGGGCGGTTCCAAGTACGCGGTCGAGTTCATCTTTGCAAGTATCGAGCGTATTCAGCTCGGCCAAGGTTTCGTCGAGTACTCTGCGCGCTCCCTCTTGCGCCTGGAAGGCTTGATCGCGTGCGCTCTGCGCCTCGGCTACCCGGCGTGCCAGCTCATCGGCCCGTTCACGGGTGGCAAGGAAAGCTGCTGCGAACATGGCCTGGCCGGCTTCGAAGATACTGCCGATTTCTTGCTCCAGGCGGCGCGACTCTTGCACTTCTACCCGCGTGCGCCGGCAGGAATCCAGATTCGATCGCATCCTCTGCAAGGTATCAGCGAGGCCACTTTGCTCCCTGAGCAGGAACGAGCGTAGCTCCGAAGTGAGCACCCTTGAGATGCCGCCGGTCATGCTGGTACGCAACATATCGTTGAACTTATTGCGCTCCTCATCGGTACCAAGGCGCAGGGGCATGACTCCCTGATCGAATAGCGCGGCGAAGTACTCCCGGGCGGATGGATAAGATTGTAATCGCCCACCGAGCCGCGCCGCGTTGTCGCGCAACTCCTGTAACTCCGGCACGGACTCGACGCCCCCCTGTGCAACCAGCAGCAGATCCTGCAAGCGAACCGCAGGTTCGAGGCCCCAGACTATAAATGGGGTGGGCTCCACGGAGGGTTCACCTTTGCGTTCCAGATGTACCCCAGCCAGTAGCCTCTGTGCACCCGCAAGGGCAAAATCTACCACCACGTAGGAAGGGCGTCCGGGATCACCGAGACGTCCCCAAATACCCTTGTCGCCGCCAGTCGCTCCAGTCTCGCCGAGATTGGTGAAGCGCAGGCGGGACATGTCGGGCAGCAGAGCGACATAGGCGGCAATCATCACCGTGGTCTTGCCGGCACCGTTGCTGCCCTCCAGCGCAGTGACATGCCGATCGAGTAGATAACGCTCGTAGAAGACACCTTTCCAATTGACCAGGGCTAAAGCATCGGCACGCGTTCGACTCATGACAACATTTCCTCCCCCTCCGCGTCGCCGCTATCGTCATCCATGTCGTTAGCATCACCCAGTAATACCTCTCCACGCGCAACCAGCCGCTCTAGGGCGTCGCTGGGATCTGTGAGCCCGCGAACTGGCTCGGCAAAGCGCATGAGTGCCGGACGCAGGCGCAATCTGGCCGCATCAACCACATCGATGAAACCCAGTTCAGCTAACTTACGCAGCGCCTCGTCCGCTTTCCCTCGCACAGTTTCAGCGGCAATGCGTTCGTCATACTTGCGTCTACGCGGATTTAGCGTACGCACCAGCACATCGGTGCCCAGTAATCCGGACAGCCGCTGCAATAGCGCTTCACGTGTCGCCATGCCGCCATGCTGCAAAGTCGCGGGATCGAGATACATCAGCGCCAGCACCTGCCCGATAAGCATTTCGCCGACGGATAGCTGACGTCGCCCCAGCCGCTCGCCGCTGGGCAGCAAATAGAAATAGCCATCGCTCTGCTGGATCAGCTCACAACCGAAACGCCGATAAAAAGGTTCGAGCAGCGCCTGTGCCTCCACCAGGTAATCATAGGGGCAGCCATCATCTCGACCGATATGGCGTCCACGTCGCAGCATCAGATCCACCTCGGGGAATCGCTCGTCGACAATCACCTCTTCCAGAGAATCGAATACGGCATCGCTCACTCCACTTTCCTCCGGCCCTGGACAGTCCATTCCTCGACTTCGAGCTGTTCGCCCACTTCTAGCCATAGCCGCTCGCGGCTTGAACGCAATCGGGCTAGCCTTGCAGCTGCGTCAGCGATGCGACCCGCAGCCACGTATTGGCTATCGTCGGTCAGCGTGGCGAGTACCTGCACCGTTAGCCCCGCCAAGGTATCTACGCCCTCGTCGAGCGCCCGACTCACCAACACTTCGATATCTGCCAGCGCATTTTCAGCTTCCACCCAGGCTGGTTCGGCCTCACGATCAGTCTTTGGCCTGGCCACCACCGGACGCTCGACGCGTGCTTCAAGTGTACGTAGCAGGCAGATAGAGCCTGCATGCGCAGCTAGTAGATGGAAAGGCCTGTTTCCCCACTCCGCAATCTGATCGCGCAAGCGCTGGCTCAGCGCCCGATCAGGATCCAGTCTGACCACGTCGCGCAGGTAGCGGTGTACATACTGGTAGTATTCGGACCATGCCTTTTGGCGTGCACCGCCCCAGGCTCCGATCCGGTCTACATGTTCGATGACCCGCTGTGCGGCTCCCTCGGCTTCGACATTTTCTGCTGAAACGGCCAGCGCCTGGATGTCCTGGAGCAACGCAACGAAATGGTGTGTGTCTCGCAGCAGGATTTCATTGAGCTCGCGCAATGTGTGGGTCGTTGCGTCGAGCAGGCTCTGGCATCGATCGATTGCGCTAAACCAGTCGTTCGACAGCAGGCTAGCGATTTCCGCCTGGATTTCCTCCTGCTGGGCATCAAGCCCCCGCTGCCGACGTTCGATACCCGCCACCATGTCACCGACCGTGATCCTCAGGGGGGCGACCACGCGCTGACGCCAATCCTCATCGTTATGGGCCTTCCTGGCTGTCGCCAGGATGTCGGCAAGTTGAGCGCGCAAGGTACCGGTCAGTAGGCTGAGGCTTTCCCGAGTCAGGGCCTCGTCCGCCAGAAAGTATTCGATAACCGCAGCAGCAAGTCGTGTCAGCGCATACTCGCCCGCCCGAACGATGCCGGCGCCATCAACTCGGGCCAGCATGCGCTGCTCGCGTAATCGTTGAATGGCGTGCGTCGCGCGCTTGCGCGGATTTTCGGCAGCGGGTTCGACGACATCGCAGACCTGTTCAAACAGGTCGATCAGCAGATCTTCCTCGAACGACGCAAGCCCAGCCTTGTCCGCTCGCAGGTACAGACCTGCGAGAAAGCAGACATCCGCTGTTTTCAGGTCAAGATTGACCTGATCCCGTACCAGCGAGGCGATAAGGCGATTCGGATCGGATGCTGTCATAAGCGCTGAGTAGGCTTCTCTGCTACGCAGTATGAATGTATCCAAGCCTCATATTGTTCAGGCATGGACGGCCCCCTGTGCATCGGCCTGCTGTTCCTGAGTTTTGGCCGCGATCTCAGAATCGTCTGAGTATGCTTCTCGCATCATCATCTTGTAGTGAGCCAAATGCCCGGACTTGACGAAGATCGCCTTGAAGATATTCAGGTAGCTTTCCACCATTGCATCGTCGACAGCGACATATAGGTCATCGTGTGCGAAGTGAGAACCATCGTTGACCCATGAAAAAAGCGATCGGCATATGACCTTCTCACGCCCCTCGAACAGGTTGCAGATGTCGTCGGTATCGGATCCACCCAGGATCTTGAAGTAGTTTTCAAGAATGCGCCTGAGGGTGTTCTGGATTGAAAGGTTGGATCGGTCGGCCCGTCGTACCTCCGCCCACAGCAGTTCGTATGAGGTGACTATCGGGTTGCTTGTGTGGGCCTCTACTCTTGAAGAGTGATGAGATTTTCGGACGACCCAGAAGGTTTCCTCGCTGCGCATCGCATTTCTATCAGTGCGCCGGGCGTTGAAGGTCACTTCCTTGTGGAAGTAGACGTTATGGGTCAGTACGAAAACCTGTTTGATGTGACCGGTTCCTTGGCGCACCTCATCGAACAGCGCCTTGATCAGGCTGCTAACGATGAAGAGGATGTCGCTATCCAGACTCGACACAGGATCGTCGAAGACCACTATACGGTCAGTCGTCACGCCGCTTTCCGAATCGCTGCCTTTGAGCAGATGGTAAAAATAGAGGAAGGTGACGAAGGTACGTTCGCCTTCGCTCAAGGTTTCCTTCGCATCCATACCATCCGGTCGCCGCAGCACATAGGCGGTACCGCTATCTGCCTTGGCTAGGGAGAAACCATGAAAACCGAACGAGGCTAGCAAGGTATTTATTGCATCGATGGTCGGCTGGATGCTGGTGGTCGCACGCTCCAGCTCAGCTATTTCTTTCTCCACCTGACGCCGGTCTGCTTCCGCCGCTTCGATCTTTCCGTTCAAGGCAGTGATCGCGCCCACCAACCCTCGCTTCTTCGTCGAGCAATCCTGCAATGCGGGCGCCAGCTCGATGGCGACGATGTGTTTCCACACCTGGCTTGCCAATTGCTGCTTTTCTTTGCCCAGATTAGCTACCGTAGCGTTGTGTGACTCGATCTGCTCGTTGGCAAGCGCCAGTGCCTGGGAGATCGCGCCCAGAGCGTCAGCCAGAGGTTCCAGTGCAATGAGCTGGCTTGGCTCGCGTTGCTTATCGGCAAGATGCTGACGATTGAGGGCAATCCGAGAAGCCAGCAGCGCCACTTCTGTCTTCAGTGTTTCCGCATCGAGGAATCGGGAAGGCGCATTAAGGATCTCGGACAATTGCGCCAAAAGGTGATCGGCCGCCGCGGCATAGGTCTTAGCCAGTTCATCAATGGCACGACTGTCATCCAGAAACGTTTCGTCGAAATAGGCCTCCAGACTGGCCGCGAACGAGGCTTCTGTGGCTTGCTGGCAGAAAGGGCAGACTCCTGTCGCCTCATCGAAGTAAGCCCGGCCCTGCCGCACCCAATCGCTGTTGCCCAGCGCCTTGATCATTGCCGCGATATCGACATCTTCCCGGCCCAGAACGCGCTTGCTCAGGATCGGATTCGATTCGTGGGACAACAGCGCATCGAACGAAGGCAATACGACGTGGGGCTCCAACATAGGTGAGGGGCCAAAAATGGTCTTGGCTTTCTCCTGGAGATCGGCCAACGAAACCAATGCTGCAGAATTCCCAGCATGCTCCTGCAGCACACGGACCTTGAAGTTCTCGGCATTGTTGCGTACGCCCTGGAATGCCAAAGCGAATGCACTATCGTGCTTTTTTTTCTGGGCCCAGCATGTCTCCTGAAACCAAGCCTCGAGATCGGCGAGTTCTTTGCGTTTTCCTCCCAGACCATCCAGCCCTTCTAGAGTCTCCCTCAGACTGCTGATGCGTCCACTACAGCTACCGGACTCCTGTTTGAGTGCCGCGATCTTGGCAACATTCTCGACGTTCTTTTCACCGAGGGTGAAGATGCCTTTGAGCTCTGCGGAAGGGCCGAAATTACGTGCAACGAAGTCGCGGTTGTAGACCATAGCCTGAAGGGGCACGCCGCTCTTCCAGCCAACATGGCAACTCGGATAACGAGTGGGGTTGTCGATCACCCTGGAAATTGTGGTTTTGCCACACCCATTGGCACCGTAGATAAAGTTGAACTTCGTCAGCCCATCAAGCGCTTGTACCTCTTGTCCATACGAAGCCACCCCCACTATCCGTATTGACTCAATCATTCGCCTCTCTCCCTAGGCAATCGGTGCCAATCTCTGGCCGGCTATTCGTTATATAGCTTGCAATGTCATTCGAATAGAGTGAGTGAAAGACTAGACCAGTCGAGGTCTAGTGATCTATTCCGGAGGCGCACGCTGGATATGGGCGATTTGGCGGAGAGTTCTGTCGTCACGAGGGTGTATTTGGCTAGTTCGGCGGAGGTGCCCCAGTGAGCGCTTGTGGCGGGTCAGTGGTTTTTGCAGGACTGCCACCGACATTTTGCGGTAGACGAGTGCAGCCACGGTGGCTACGGAGCGAAGTCTCGATGACCTATCAATGAACTGCCGGTGGATTAGCTGAATGTCCTCAACCTGTTTCGGCTCGACCCCACTGGCAAGAAGGGAGGTATCAAGACCCGCCGCCTGGTTGCATCCACCTCCGATACCTATCGCGCTGCACTTCTCGGGCTTGGCCAGCCTTCAAGCGATTGCCCTGCGTCGGTGCCCTGGAAGATTGCAGTTTCTGCGGGCTGCACGGCACTGCGATGCGAACAACGCAACGCTTGCGAGGATCGCCTCACGGCATTCGTCGTCGCTCGACAGCGAGAAGTGGCGTTTCGTGATGCGCTGATGGATACGCGGTGCGCACGGCGCACCCTGCGGGCCCGGCGAGGCTTGAGCGGCTGCATGCATTTCGCACCAGGCTGGCGCGTGACAGCGATTGTGCGACCTGTTGTGGTGCGGGCTGGGCGGCTGGGCGTCGCCCCACCGCCTGCCCAGGGCCGTTGTTGGCGATCTGGCATACTTTTTTCATGGGCAAGCGCATCCACTGCAAGCCGGGCTCTGCCTCGTAAGCCTTGTGACCATTCGCGCCCCCGGGCGCCGGGTAATGAAGCCCGATCCACCAGCCTGCTGGTCGATCGGGCTTTTTTCGTTTCTGGGAACACGGAAAAATGCGTCGAACACTGCCCATCGGCCTGCTGCTCTCCACCGACGGCACCTACCGCCGGATGGCCCGCCATGCGTTGGCTGGCGCCCGCGATGCCTTGGCCGAGATCAATGCCGACCCGCAGCTGGACTTCCAGCTGGCCGCCACCCACTGCAACCCGCGTGGCGAGCTGAGCCGCTACGGCGAGGCAACCGCCGCGCTGATGCAGCAGGGCGTGCGGCACCTGTTCGGCACCATCACCTCGGCCAGCCGCAAGGAAATCATTCCCGACCTGGAACAGCAGGGCGGGCTGCTCTGGTATGGCTGCCCCTACGAGGGCTTCGAGAGCAGCGAGAGCGTGCTCTACCTCGGCGCCTGCCCGAACCAGACGCTGGTGCCGCTGCTGCGCTACGCGCTGGCCACCTTCGGCGCGCGCGGCTACCTGATCGGCTCGAACTACGTGTGGGGCTGGGAGAGCAACCGGATCGCCCGCGAGGTGCTGGAGCTGGCCGGCGGCCGGGTGCTCGGCGAGAAGTACGTGCACCTGGGCGGCACCGGCTTCGCCGAGGCGATTCCCACGCTCATGGGCCAGGCGCCCTCGTTCGTGCTGAACAACCTGGTGGGCGAGTCCTCCTACGCCTTCCTGCGCGAGCTGGACGCCGCCTGCGCGCAGGCCGGCATCCGCCTGCCGGTGCTCAGCTGCAACCTCACCGAGGCGGAGCTGGGCGAGGTCGGCGAGCGGCCGAACCTGCGCCTGCTGTCCTGCGGTCCGTTCTTCGAGAGCGTGCATGCCGAATTCAGCCGGTGCCAGCAACTGGTGCACGGGCTCGACCGCTGCTCGCACTACTACACCGGCGCCTACGTGGCGGTGCACGCCTTCGCCGAGGCCCTGCAGCACACCGGCAGCGACGCGCCCGAGGTGATCTGCGACTACCTCTACCGGCATCCGCTGCCCGGCGTGCTCGGCGAGCTGCGGGTGTCGTCGCGCAACAACCATTCGAGCCTGCCCTGCCACATCGCCGAGCTGCGCGCCGGCCGCTTCGAGCTGCTGCACAGCGAGGCCGCAGCGCTGCCCGCCGACCCCTACCTCACCGCCACCGACCTCGGCGCCTTCCAGGCGCTGCGTCACGAGGTCCCCCGGCAGCACCTGAGGATCGTCAAATGAAGTCCCTGTCGCGTCCCGATTTCGAGAACGGCCGGCTGCTGCTGGTCGACTGCGACGAGCGCACCCTGGCCAGCCTGCATAAGAGCCTGCGGCGCCTGGGCATCACCGCCGAGGCGGTGGCCGCCGACACGTTGCCGGCGCTCGATGGCTGCTTCGCCGCCATCGTCGAACTGGAGCATTTCGCCAGCCCGGCGACCCTGGCCCGACTCGAGGCCGCCGGCGTGCCGCTGATCGCGCTCACCGCCCACGAGACGCTGTCGCAGATCCAGCGCGCCATCGAGCTCGGCGTCACCGCACTACTGAACAAGCCGATCACCCAGGGCTCGGTGTACACCACGCTGATGATGGCCATCGGGCTGCGCGCTCGGCTGGCCGAGGCGAACCGGCAGCAGGCGGCGCTGGCCCGGCGGGTCGAGGCCGGGCCCTTGCTGGCGCGCACCCTGGCGCGGCTGATGGTGGAGCGGACGCTGACCGAGCAGCAGGCCTACGAGCAACTGCGCGAGCTGTCGATGCGCCTCAACCGCAGCGTCGAGGCGCTCTGTGCCGAATTCGAGGTCGACCGCCTGGGCGCCGATCCGCGGCAGGAGCGGCAGCGATGAACATCCTGCTGGCGCTGCTGCGGCGCCCCTCGGTGGCGCTGTCGCTGCTGTTCGTGCTGACCGTGGTGACCTTCGCCGTGCTGGCTCCCTGGCTCAGCCCCTACGACCCCTCCGAGCAGTACATCGAGGGCCTGTCGCTGGAAGGCGCGCCGCTGCCGCCGGATTCGACCTACTGGCTGGGCACCGACCTGCTCGGCCGCGACCTGTTCTCGCGGCTGGTCTACGGCGCGCGCACCTCGCTCTTCATCGGCCTGGTTGCCAACGGCCTGGCGGTGCTGATCGGCACCCTGGTCGGGCTCACCGCCGGCTTCGTGCGCGGCTGGCTGGGCAGCGTGCTGATGCGCTTTACCGACCTGATGATGGCCTTCCCGGCGCTGCTGCTGGCGATCGCGCTGGCGGCGATCTTCCAGCCGAGCGTGTGGATCGTCGCGCTGGTGATCGCCATGGTGAACTGGGTGCAGATCGCCCGGGTGATCTACTCGGAGACGGTGGCCCTGGCCGCGCGCGACTTCGTCGCGGTGGAGCGCACCCTCGGCGCCAGCGCCCGGCGCATCCTGTTCAGCCACCTGCTGCCGCACCTGCTGCCTACCATTCTGGTCTGGGCCACGCTGGGCATCTCCACAACCGTGCTGCTGGAGGCGACCCTGTCGTTCCTCGGCGTGGGCGTACAGCCGCCGACGCCGAGCTGGGGCAACATCATCTTCGAGAGCCAGACCTACTTCACCGAGGCGCCCTGGCTGGTGTTCTTTCCCGGGGCGGCCATCGTGCTGCTGTCGCTGGCCTTCAACCTGGTGGGCGACGCATTGCGCGACGAGCTCGACCCGACCCTGTCGGGGAGACGCTGATGGCTCCTTTCATCCTGCGCCGCCTCGGCTACTCGCTGCTGATCCTGCTCGGCGTCACCCTGATCACCTACCTGCTGCTGTTCATGCTGCCGGCCGACCCGGCGCGGCAAATCGCCGGGCGCAGCGCGACCCCTGAGGTGGTGGCCAGCATCCGCGCCCAGCTCGGGCTCGACCAGCCGTTCTACGTGCAGTACGGGCGCTACCTGGCCGGCCTGGTACAGGGCGACCTGGGCCGCTCGTACATCCAGCGCAGCGAGGTGGCCGAGCTGATCGGCGCACGGCTGAAGCCTTCGCTGCAGCTGATGGCCGCCGGCATCGGCTTCGAGCTGCTGATCGGCATCGGCCTCGGGGTGATCGCCGCGCTGCGCCGCGGCGGCTTCGCCGACAAGCTGCTGATGGCCTTCTCCTTCGTCGGCGTGTCGGCGCCGCAGTTCATCGCCGCCATGCTCGCGCTCTACTTCTTCGCGGTGAAGCTCGGCTGGTTCCCGCTCGGTGGCTACGGCGGCGTTGAGCACCTGCTGCTGCCGGCGCTGACCCTTGGCGTGCTCGGCAGCGGCTGGTACGCGCGCATGACACGCTCCTCGATGATCGAGGTGCTGCACCAGGACTTCATCCGCACCGCCCGCGCCAAGGGCCTGAGCCGGCTGAGGGTGATCGCCCGCCACGTGCTGCCCAACGCCATCGTCCCGGTGATCCCGATGATCGGCATCGATATCGGCATTTTCATGGGCGGGCTGGTGGTGGTCGAGTCGGTGTTCGGCTGGCCGGGCATCGGCCAGCTCGCCTGGCAGGCCATCCAGCAGGTGGACATCCCGGTTATCGTCGGCGTGACCACCGTGTCGGCACTGGCCATCGTCCTCGGCAACCTGATCGCGGACCTCACCGTTCCACTGGTCGATCCGCGCATCGACGTCAAGAAACACTAACCAGAAAGAGGCAAGGAGCATGAAGCGCAAGGCAATTTCCCTGGCCATCGCGGCCACCCTGTTCGCCGGCCCGCTGCTGGCCGCCGAGCCCAAGGCCGGTGGCGACATCGTGGTGACCTACCAGAACGACGTGGCCACGCTAGACCCGGCGATCGGCTACGACTGGCAGAACTGGTCGATGATCAAGAGCCTGTTCGACGGCCTGATGGACTACAAGCCGGGCACCACCGAGCTGGAGAAGGACCTCGCCGAGGACTACGACATCTCCGAGGACGGCACCGTCTACACCTTCACCCTGAAGAAGGGCGTAAAGTTCCACAACGGCCGCGAGATGAAGGCCGCGGACGTCAAGTACTCGCTCGAGCGCACCGTCAACCCGAAGACCCAGAGCCCGGGCGCCGGCTTCTTCAACTCCATCGCCGGCTTCGACGCCATGGCCGAGGGCAAGGCCGAGACCCTGAGCGGCATTGAGGTGCTCGACGACTACACCGTGAAGATCACCCTGAGCGCGCCCAACGCCACCTTCCTACACGTGATGGCGATCAACTTCGCCTCGGTGGTGCCCAGGGAAGAGGCCGAGAAATGGGGCGCCGATTTCGGCAAGCACCCGGTCGGCACCGGCGCCTTCACCCTGGCCGACTGGCAGCTGGGCCAGAAGCTGGTGTTCAAGAAGAATCCGGACTACTACAAGGCCGGCATCCCGCGTCTGGACGGCATCACCTTCGAGGTCGGCCAGGAGCCCATGGTCGCCCTGCTGCGCCTGGAGAAGGGCGAGGTCGACATCGCCGGCGACGGCGTGCCGCCGGCCAAGTTCCTGCAGTTCCGCAAGGACCCGAAGTACAAGGACCTGCTGGTGGTCGGTGACCAGCTGCACACCGGCTACCTGACGCTGAAGACCACGCTGCCGCCGTTCGACAACCTCAAGGTGCGCCAGGCGGTGAACATGGCCATCAGTAAGGACCGCATCGTGCGCATCATCAACGGCCGCGCCACCCCGGCCAACCAGCCGCTGCCGCCGGCCATGCCCGGCTACGCCGAGGACTACCAGGGCTACGCCTACGATGTCGAGGACGCGAAGAAGCTGCTCGCCGAGGCCGGCTTCGCCGACGGCTTCGACACCGAGCTGTTCGTAATGAACACCGACCCGCAGCCGCGCATCGCCCAGTCGATCCAGCAGGACCTGGCCAAGGTCGGCATCCGCGCGCAGATCAAGTCGCTGGCGCAGGCCAACGTGATCGCCGCCGGCAGCGAGCCGAACCAGGCGCCGATGGTCTGGTCCGGCGGTATGGGGTGGATCGCCGACTTCCCGGATCCGTCGAATTTCTATGGGCCGATTCTCGGTTGCGCCGGGGCGGTCGATGGCGGCTGGAACTGGGCGCTGTACTGCAACAAGGCGCTCGATGCCAAGGCCGCGCAGGCTGATGCCATGGCCGACCCGGCGCAGGAAGCCGAGCGCATCGCGCTGTGGAAGGAGGTGTTCCTCGAGGCGATGGCCGACGCACCCTGGGTACCGATCTTCAACGAGCAGCGCTTCACCGTGCGCTCGGCGCGCATGGCCGGCGACGACGCGCTCTACGTCGACCCGGTGCACGTGCCGGTCAACTACGACTACATCTCGGTGAAATAACCGCCGGGCAGCGGGCGCTCGCCGTCCCGCTGCCGCGGACCTGCTAGGAGGGCCTCGCCCCATGTGTCAGAACTGCTTGGTCAAGACGATTCACAGCGTCCACAGCCACTTCGGCTGGGACAACAGCTTCACCCCGGTGGAGCGGGTGGCGCCCGGCACTACCCTCGAGTTCGAATGCCACGACTCGTCCAACGGCCATTTCACCAAGGACTCCGTCGTCGCCGACGTCACCAGCATGCCGTTCGACCGGATCAACCCGGTCAGCGGCCCGGTGTTCGTCGAAGGCGCCATGCCCGGCGACGTGCTCAAGGTCACCATCGACAGCTTCAAGCCGTCCGGCTTCGGCTGGACCGCCAACATCCCCGGCTTCGGCCTGCTCGCCGACCAGTTCCTCGAACCGGCCCTGGCGCTCTGGCAGTACGACACCGAGAGCCTGGCGCCGGCCGCCTTCGGCGACTTCGCGCGGATACCGCTCAAGCCCTTCGCCGGCACCATCGGCGTCGCCCCGGCCGAACCCGGCCTGCACTCGGTGGTGCCGCCGCGGCGCGTCGGCGGCAACCTGGACATCCGCGACCTGGCCGCCGGCACCACCCTGTACCTGCCGGTGGAGGTCGAAGGTGCGCTGCTCTCCATCGGCGACACCCACGCCGCCCAGGGCGACGGCGAGGTCTGCGGCACGGCCATCGAAAGCCGGATGAACGCCGTGGTCACGCTCGACCTGATCAAGGGCGAGAAGCTCGCCGCGCCGCGCTTCAGCACTCCCGGGCCGGTCACCCGGCACCTCGACGGCACCGGCTACGAAGCCTTCACCGGGATTGGCCCGGACCTGATGCAGGCCGCCCGCGGCGCGGTCAGCAGCGCCATCGACTGGCTCTGCCGCGAGCACAGGATGCCGGCCGAACAGGCCTACATGCTCTGCTCGGTGTGCGGCGACCTGCGCATCAGCGAGATCGTCGACCTGCCCAACTGGGTGGTGTCCTTCTACGTGCCGAAGGTGGTGTTCGCCTGACGGCGACGCCCTTCCTCGCAGGAGCGAGCTTGCTCGTGAAAGGCGCTGGCGTCCCTCGCTCCTGCCAGAACATCTACAGAGAACCGCCGTGAACACCTCGACATCCCCCGACCGCCCCGTGCTCTCCGTCGAACGCCTGACCATCGACTTTGGCCCCAGGCGGGTGGTCGACGAGCTGAGCTTCGCCCTGCAACGCGGCCGCACGCTGTGCATCGCCGGCGAATCGGGCAGCGGCAAGTCGCTCACCTCGCTGGCGATCATGGGCCTGCTGCCGCGCGCCGCCAGCGTGCCCGGCGGGGCGATCATCTTCGAGGGCCGCGACCTGCTCGGCCTGCCCGAGCGGCAGCTGCAGCCGCTGCGCGGCAAGCGCCTGGGGATGATCTTCCAGGAGCCGATGACCTCGCTGAACCCGCTGATGACGGTCGGCCAGCAGCTCGAGGAAACGTTGCGCCGGCACGAGCCGCTGGGGCGCCGCGAGATCGCCCGGCGCGCCCGCGAGATGCTCGACGCGGTGCGCATGCCGCACGCCGAGAAGCGCCTGGCGCAGTACCCGCACGAGCTGTCTGGCGGCATGCGCCAGCGGGTGATGATCGCCATGGCGATGCTCTGCCGACCGGACGTGCTGATCGCCGACGAGCCCACCACCGCGCTGGACGTGACCATCCAGGCGCAGATCCTCGAACTCATGCGCGAGCTGCAGCAGAGCTTCGGCACCGGCCTGCTGCTGATCACCCACGACATGGGCGTGGTCGCCGAGATGGCCGACGAAGTGGTGGTGATGAACCAGGGGCGGATGGAGGAGCGGGCGCCGGTGCGCCAGCTGTTCGCCGCGCCCGCCGCGGCCTATACGCGCAAGTTGCTCGCCGCGGTGCCGGTGCTGGGCAGCGCCGGCGAGCCCGAGGCGCTCGGTGAACGCCCACCGCTGCTGGAGGTGAACGACCTGTGCGTGCGCTTTCCGGTGCGTGGCGGCTGGCTCGAACCGGTGCGCAACGTTCACGCGGTGGAGCACGTCAGCTTCACCCTGCGCCAGGGCGAAACCCTCGGGCTGGTGGGAGAGAGCGGCTGCGGCAAGTCCACCACCGGCAAGGCGCTGATGAACATGCTCGCCTACCAGGGCAGCGTGAAGCTCGACGGCCGCGAGCTCAACGGCCTGCAGGGCGAGGCGCTACAGGCCGTGCGGCGCGACGTGCAGATGATCTTCCAGGACCCCTACGCTGCGCTCAACCCGCGCAAGACGGTGCTGGAACTGGTCGGCGAGCCGCTGCTGATTCACGACCGCCTGCCGCTGGCCGAACGCCGCGAGCGGGTCGCCGCGCTGCTCGAGGACGTCGGCCTGGCCGCCGACGCCATGACCCGTTACCCGCACCAGTTCTCCGGCGGCCAGCGCCAGCGCCTCTGCATCGCCCGCGCGCTGTCGCTCAACCCGAAGCTGATCATCGCCGACGAATCGGTCTCGGCGCTGGACGTCTCGGTGCAGGCGCAGGTGCTGGAACTGCTCGAGCGGCTGCGCGAGACGCATGGTCTGAGCTACCTGTTCATCTCTCACGACCTGGCGGTGGTCGAGCGCATCTGTCACCGGGTGGCGGTGATGTATGGAGGGAAGATCGTCGAGATCGGTCGCCGCGACCAGGTGCTGCACAATCCGCGGCATCCCTACACGCGGCGCCTGCTAGAGGCGGTGCCCATGCCCGACGTCGACCGCCGGCGCGACTTCAAGGCGCTGCTCGAGGCCTTCGAGGCGCCCGATCCGATCAAGCCGCAGGGCTTCCGGGCGCCGCCGCAGCGCTTCGACGCGGTCGGCGAGGATCATCTGGTGGCGGTCTGAGCGCTGCGCCGGCAGGAGTGAGGGGTGCCAGCCCGCGCCTCCGTATCCAATACCAGACGCTGGATAGCTTCCATGAGAGTGGTAACGCTAACGACGAGGGGGTCTCCCTTCACAAAAGCCTGTGTTTTGATCGTATGAACGAGAACGGTTCTCTTCATGCGATTGCCCTGGTAAAGGGGGGCCTGACGAAGCCGGCTCGCGAATCAGCGAAACCGGATCAACCACACTTGGAGTTGCCGCAATTGAGGCAGGTCGCGCAGCCGTCCATCTGCACCACCGCCTGGGTGTTGCACTTGTTGCACAGCTGCGCGCCGGCCGGGAAACCCTCGCCCGGCTCGACCGCCACCGCACCCTGGCTCGCCTCGTAGGCGGCACGCTTCTCGGCCAGGTACTTGAGCTGGGTCTCGTCCAGCGCATGGCCTTCGAGCATGCCGATGGCGATCAGATGGCGCTCCAGCACTGCGCCGATCTCGGCGACGATCGACGGCATGTAGACGCCGCCCTTCTTCAGGTAGCCGCCACGCGGGTCGAATACCGCCTTCAGTTCCTCCACCAGGAAGGTGCAGTCGCCGCCCTTGCGGAACACCGCGGACATGATCCGGGTCAGCGCGACGATCCACTGGAAGTGGTCCATGTGTTGGCGCTGATGGAAAATTGACCCACCCTG
>NZ_KV819916.1:0-67369 GCF_001815235.1 Pseudomonas sp. HMSC065H01
ACCCTTCACTCTCGAAGTGGGGCGCATTCTACCGACCGAAAAACCTAAGTCAATGCCCTGATTGAATTTTTTTTGAAATTTCGGCGATCGCCTGTCGCCACGGTCGGCGCCGGGGCCCAGGCCGGCCCCAGCCACGGGCCGCTCACTCGACCCGCAGGCTCAGGCGCGCCGAGACCCGGCCGTCGACCTGGCGGTCCAGGCCGGCCTCCGCCACCTGCACGCCCTGCCCGTTCAACTGCTCCAGCCAGGGCAGCAGCTTGGCGAATGGCGCCGGCTGCAGGGCCACCTGCACGGCGCCCTCGCCTTCGTTGTCGAGGCGCTCGACACTCAGTCCGGCCTGGGCCGCCGAAGCCGTGACCATGCCCTGCAGCGCCGCCGGGTCGATCTGCGCCTGTGGCGCCGCGGCATCGGCCTGGCGCACGTTGGGCGCCTGCTGCTGGATGTAGGCATGCAGCGCGCGCTGTTCGGTGAAGTACTGCCGCGCCGACTGCAGATGGCGCTCGGCCGGGCGCCACAGCGCCAGGTAAAGCACCACCAGCAGGAGGAACGCGCCGAGCCAGAGCAGCGCCAGGCGGTCCCGCGCCGGCAGCCCGCGCCAGCGGATCGCCAGCTGCGAGGTTTCCGCCTGGGCCCTGAGGCGCTCGTGGAATTGCGTCATCACCTTCATCTCAACCTCCTATCACCAGGCGCGCGCTGACCGTCGAGCCATCGCGGCTGGCCGAACCCAGCTGCACCGCCAGCCCGGACTCGCTGAGACGCGAACGCAGCCGTTCCAGCACGTCGAAACCGGGAGCCCGCACCTGGAGGGCGACGTCGCCGCGAGCGGCGCTGAAGTCCAGTTGCTCGACGCTCACCGTCGGCTCGCCGCCGATCACCGTGGCGGCCTGGCCAAGCAGGCCGAGCAACTGGCCCTCGCCGCCGCTGCTGGCGCTGTCGGCCAGGTGCTGGTCGAACTGCGCGCGCAGGTTGATCAGCTTGCGGTCCTCGGGAAACAACTGGCGGTAGAGTTCTGCGCTCTGCGCCGCGTAGCGGTCGCCTTCGCGCTGCAACTGCCAGGCCTGGACCAGGGTGAAGCCCCATTGCAATACCAACCACAGCCCGACCAACCCCAGCAGCGGCCGCCAGCGGCGCCACTGGCTGCTCTGCTGGCGCGCGGCGAACTCGGCCTGGGCCAGGTCGGTGCCCAGCGGCTGCTCGCTCAGCCAGACGTGCGGATTGCCCGCCAGGGCCTGGACTTCCACCCCCTCCAGGGGCGCCACCTCCTGCGCGGCGAAGGCCCGCTGCGGCGGCGGGCAACTGTCGCGCAGTACCGGCCAATCCTCGCTGCCGCAGGCCAGGCGTACGGCGCCGCTGCCGCCGAGCAACCAGCGCTCTTCCAGCCAGAACAGGCAACTGCCCTCGCCCGGCAGGCAATCGGCATCGACATGCAGCGAAGCCGGCGCCTTGCCCGCGCCCTCGGCCAGCGCCAGCCAGGCGGCGAGCCAGGTGCGCTGCACGGCGAATACCCGGTGGCGGCCGTCGGCCAGCGCCGGACCAAGGGCAAGGTGCATCTGCTCGACATCGTCGGCCAGTTGTTCCTCCACCGCGAACGGCAGCGACTGGCGCAACCAGCGCGCCTTCTGTGTAGGCAGGTTCACCGCGCAGGCGGTCACCGCCTCCACCGGCAGGTACAGCCGCCAGGGCGCGCGGATCTCCGCCAGCGCCTGGGCGAACGGCGCGCGCCGGCACTCGCCATCCTGCACCCACCACACCGCCAGTTCCCCATCGGCCCCCGCCGTGCTGGCGGGCGGCAGGAACAGCGCACTCACTCCACTCATCGCTCGTCCTTCTTCCAATCGTCGCCGCCCGTCGACGGGATGGGCAGGCCGCCCTGCCCCATGTCGCGGGCCATCACGCGTATCTTGCCGTCCTTGCCCCGCTGCAAGGTACTCACCAGCACCTGCCGGCGGTCGCCCAGGCTGACCTCGCTGATCACCTGGAAGTAGCGGGTGCCGACGGCATAACTGACGTTTCCGGTCTTCGAACCCAACTGGGTCAGATGCTTGGTGAAATCGTCCTTGCTCTGGAAACCTTCCCGACCGCGGGCGTCCACGATGTTTTCCGCCTGTCCCGGATCGATCTCGAACATGGCGGCCAGCACCGGCACGCTGGCAGTGTTCACGTTCAGCGGCGCATCTTCGGGCAAGGCGCTGACGAACGGCAGCAGGCGTCGATAGTCGGCTTCCGACAATTTCAGCAGGCGCAGCTCGGACACGTCCTTGAAACTGCGGTTGGCGGCGCGGTAGGCCGGCGCCTCCAGCAGGTACTGGTTGTCCTCGGCGCCTTGCTCGCCCTGCGGATTCTGGTCGGCGTCGAGCCAGTCGGCCAGCCGGTCCGGCAAGCCCTGGACGATCTCTTCCTTCATCCCCAGGGTGGCCAGCAGGCGACGGAACTGCTTCACCGAATCCGGCTTGACCTTGCGCTTGCGCACCAGTCCGTTGAGATTGAAACGCCCGCTGGGGTCCTCGATCCGCACCCGCAGCTCGCCGCCGTCGTCCAGCTTGAACGGCGTCATCGGTCGAGCCCAGGCCTCGCCCAGGTGGTCCACCGGCTCGCGGGTATTCTCGCCGCCCTGGCGCAGGTCGCGGCGCAGCACCGCTTCCGCCAGGCGTTCGCCGCCCAGCGCATAGTGCCAGGCCTGGCGCACGTGCAACTGGTTGGCGCTGCTGCGTATCGCCAACTGCTGGCGGATGATCAGCCCGGCGCAGACGATGGTCACCACCGCCACCACCAGCAGCACGGTGATCAGCGCGACGCCGCTCTGCCCGCGCCTCATTCCGGCGCCCCCGGCATGCCTTCCGGCGGCTGCGGCACCCCGCCCTCGCCGTTCTCGCCATTCTCGCCGCCCGGCTGGCCCTGCGGCTGGTCCTGCTTGAGCGGCGGATCGAGCAGACGCCAGACGCGCACCAGCTTGCCGTAGTGGCGGTGCTCCAGGGTCATCTCCACCGCCAGCGGCAGGCTTTCCAGGCGCTCCTCCTCGCTGCCTTCGTTGGTCGGCCAGTGGCCCTGCCAGTTGTGCTCCTTGTCGAGGAAGCGCCAGCTCAGCGCGGTAACCCCGTCCAGCACCTGCTGCACCCGTGGCTTGCTGTCCTGGGCGCGGTCCAGAACCAGCCAGTAGCGGCGTTCGAGGGTCTCCCCGGACAGCGACCAGCGCACCCGCTGCAGGCGCGAGCGCGCCTGGCCGAGCGGGTTGCGCCAGCCGCCACGGGTGAATTCGACGATCTGGTCGTTCTCGCCCTCGCTGAGGAAGGCGCCACGGTTATCGCCCAGTTCGTCGCGTACCGGACGTTCGACCGCCTGGGTCAGGTCGCGCTCCAGCGCGCCCATCGCCCGCACCAGCTCGCGCATGCGCTGCTCCTGCACGCGAGTCGCCTGGTCGGTCTGCATCACGCTGTCGAACATGCGGTAGGTGGCCAGGGCCAGCAGGGCGAAGATGGCGATGGCGATCAGCAGCTCGAGCAGGGTGAAGCCCCGCTGTAGCCTCATGGCTGGCTCCCGAGGAAACCGACGAGGCGCGCCGCGGCGCGTTCCTCGATGCTGCCACGCTCGCGGCCAAGGGGCTTCGCCGCGACCCAGACGATCACCCGCCGCATATCCTGCTCGGCGGTGCTGTCGACCTGGGTGCGCCACTCCCAGCGGCGCCCGGCGAACTCCAGCTCGCCCTGGTTGCGGCCGCTGGAGGGCGGCGTCTGTTCCAGTTGCAATTCGTTGAGACGGTTGTCGGCGATCCACATCGCCAGGGTCTTGTCTTCCAGCCGCGAGGCGTTCTGCAGGCTGCGCGCGCTGGCACTGAGCACGCTGGCCGCGACCATGGCGAAGATCGCCAGGGCCACCAGCACTTCCAGCAGGGTGAAACCACGCGCGCGCTTCATCGCCGCGCCACCTCGACCCGTGGCAGGCGGAAACCGTCGCTGCTCAGCGACAACGCCCGCCCCTCGGGTCCGCGCTCGGCCAGGCGCAGGCGGAACGGACTGAGTTCGCCACTGGAGAGGATCAGCAATTGCGGCTGGTCGGTGCCTTTCTTCTGCTCCTTCTCGCCCTTGCTGCCGGCCAGCACCAGCGGCTGGCCGTCCAGCTCGAAGGTCAGCTCCGCCCACTCCGGCAGGCGGTGGCTGTCGCGCGCCACCGGCAACCAGCGCGCCTTCGCTTCGTCGTAGCGCAGTACCTGGTAGGCATCGCGCTCCAGGCGCAGGCCGTACTCGCGGTTGTCCAGCACGGCCTCGTCGGTCAGCACGCCGATCAGCCCGGCGAGCCGCTCGGCCTCGCTGTCCAGCTCCCGCGAGGTGCTGGCGAAGCCGGTGCTGAGCACCGCCAGGCCGATCAGCACGCTGATGATGACCATCACCACCATCAGCTCGATGAGGGTGAAGCCGCGCGAAGCCCGCATGTCCGGTCAGTTGTCCCAGTTACCGATGTCGGCGTCGTTGTCGCTGCCGCCTTCCTTGCCGTCGGCGCCCAGCGAATACAGGTCGAACGGGCCCTTGGTGCCCGGCGCCAGATACTGGTAGGGATTGCCCCACGGATCGACCGGCAGCTTCTTCAGGTAGCCGTCCTTGTTCCAGTTCTTCGGCTGCGGATTGCCGGTGGGCTTCTTCACCAGCGCCTCGAGGCCCTGCTGGGTGCTCGGATAGGCGAAGTTGTCCAGCTTGTACATGTCCAGCGCGGCAGCGATGGCCTTGATGTCGCCCTTGGCCACGGTGACCTTGGCCTGGTCGGGACGGCTCATCACCTGCGGCACCACCAGGGCGGCGAGGATGCCGAGGATGACCACCACGACCATGATTTCGATCAGGGTGAAGCCCGACTGTTGGCGACGCTGCAATGGGCGGCTCTGATTCACGCGATTACCCCACGAGTTGGTTGAGAGAAAGGATCGGAAGAAGAATGGCAAGGACGATGACCAGCACCACCGCGCCCATGAATATCAGCATGAACGGTTCGAACAGGCCGACCATCAGGCCGATCTGCGCCGCCAGGTCGTTCTCCTGGTTGCGCGCGGTGCGCGCCAGCATCTGGTCCAGCTCGCCGGAGCGCTCGCCGCTGGCGATCATGTGCAGCATCATCGGCGGGAACTGTCCGGTGGCTTCCAGCGAGCGGGTCAGGCTAGCGCCCTCGCGGACCTTCTGCGCGGCCTTGACCACTTCGTTGCGGATGATCCGGTTGGCGATCACCTCGGCGGCGATCGCCAGCGCCTCCACCAGCGGCACGCCGCTGCGGGTGAGGATCGCCAGGGTCGAGGCGAAGCGCGCGGTGTCGGTGGAACGCACCAGCCGACCGACCAGCGGCACGCGCAGCAGGAAGCCATGCCAGCGCTCGCGAAAGGCATCCTTGCGCAGCGCGTAGCGGAAGCCGATCACCCCGCCGATCGCCGCGACGAAGGCCAGCGCGCCCCAGGCCTTGACCCAGTCGCTGACGCCGATCAGCACGCGGGTCAACAGCGGCAGGGTCTGCCCGCTGTCGATGAACACCCGGACCACGTCGGGCACCACGTAGCCCAGCAGGAAGCCGACGATGGCCAGCGAAGCGACCATCAGGATCACCGGATAGAGCAGCGCCAGCTGGATCTTCTGCCGCGACTGCTGGCGCTGCTCGGTGTAGTCGGCAAGTTGCTCCAGCACCGGGCCGAGGTGCCCGGCATGCTCGCCGGCAGCCACAGTCGCCCGGTACAGCTCGGGAAAGGCGGTGGGAAACTCGCGCAGGCTGCCGGCCAGGCTATGGCCTTCGAGGACCTTGGCGCGCACCGCGAGAAGCATCGACTGGATGCGCTGCGAGGTGGACTGCGCCGCGGCGGCGCGCAGCGCCTCCTCGATCGGCAACGCGGCCTGGACCAGGGTCGCCAGTTGCCGGGTCACCAATGCCAGGTCGCGCGCGGACAGTCCGCGGGCGAACGTCAGGCGCCCGCCCTGCCCGCTCTGCTCGCGGGTACGGGTGGGCTTCACGTCGAGCGGCGCCAATTGGCGCTCGCGCAGCAACTGGCGGACCTGGCGCGCGCTGTCCGCCTCCAGCACGCCCTTCTGCTGGCGACCGCTGGGGTCGAGGGCGAGGTATTCGAAGGCGGCCATTATTCTTCCCGGGTCACGCGCAGGACTTCCTCGACCGTAGTGACGCCTTCCAGCACCTTGCGCCGACCGTCGTCGCGGATGCTTGGTCCGCTGGTGCGGGCATGCCGGGTCATTTCCTGCTCGGAGGATTCGTTGTGGATCAGCGAGCGCATGTGGTCGTCGAACACCACCAGTTCATAGATACCGGTACGCCCGCGATAGCCATGCTGGTGGCACTCGCCGCAGCCGCGGGCGCGATGCAGGGTCGGCGGCGCGGCGGGATCGACGCCGAGCAGCGCGCACTCGGCCTCGTCGGCCCGGTAGGGCTCCTTGCACGCCGGGCAGAGCACCCGCACCAGGCGCTGGGCCAGCACGCCAAGCATGGAGGAGGACAGCAGGAACGGCTCGATGCCCATGTCCACCAGGCGGGTGATCGCACCGATGGCGCTGTTGGTGTGCAGGGTCGAGAGCACCAGGTGGCCGGTCAGCGAAGCCTGCACCGCGATCTCGGCGGTCTCCCGGTCGCGGATCTCGCCGACCATCACCACGTCCGGGTCTTGCCGGAGGATCGCCCGCAGGCCGCGGGCGAAGGTCATGTCGACCTTGGCGTTGACCTGGGTCTGGCCGATGCCCTCCAGGTGGTATTCGATCGGATCCTCGACGGTGAGGATGTTCCGCGTGCGGTCGTTGAGCGTGGTCAGGCTGGCGTACAGGGTGGTGGTCTTGCCCGAGCCGGTGGGGCCGGTGACCAGCAGGATGCCGTGCGGCTTGCGCACCGTTTCGTCCATCAGCTTGCGGTCGCGCTCGCTCATGCCCAAGTGTTGCAGGTTCAGGCGCCCGGCCTGCTTGTCGAGCAGACGCAGCACCACCCGTTCACCGTTGGCCGAGGGCAGGGTCGAGACGCGGATGTCCACCTCGCGCCCGCCGACCCGCAGGGAAATCCGCCCATCCTGGGGAATACGCTTCTCGGCGATGTCCAGCCGCGCCATGACCTTGATCCGCGATACCAGCAGGGCCGCCAGCTCGCGCTTGGGCTCCAGCACCTCGCGCAGCACGCCGTCGACGCGGAAGCGCACCACCAGGCGTTTCTCGAAGGTTTCCAGGTGGATGTCCGAGGCGTTCTCGCGGATCGCCTCGCCGAGGATCGCGTTGATCAGGCGTATGATCGGCGCGTCGTCCTCCTGCTCCATCAGGTCCTCGGTTTCCGGGACCTGGTCGGCCAGCGCGGCGAGGTCCAGGCTGCCGCCGAGGTCCTCGGCGAGCTGCATGGCCGCCGAGGAGTCGTGCTGGTAGGAGGCCGCCAGGGCCTGGTTGAAGGCGTCCTCGCCGAGCGCCTTGAGCGGCAGGCGGCGGCCGGCGAAGCGCTGCGCCTCGGCGATCGCCGCCAGCTCCACCTGCGGCCGGCAGGCCAGCCAGTACTGCTCCTCCAGGCACAGGAACAACAGGCCCTGGCGCTTGGCGAAGCTGAACGGCAGACGCCGTGGCGGTGCGGCCGGCGCGGCGATGTCGGGTAATGGGGCTGTCATCATGGATGCCTTATAGCGGTAACCTTACAGAAGTATCTTGGTCGTATATGACCACTGAACGGTTACCGTCAGTATTGTTAGTTGTTAGTCGTTTTGTGCGGCCGATCCCGAGTTCCTCTTGCAGAAGTATCCTGGCGAGCCGTTATCTTAAGCACAAGCGTGCCTGGCCCGGCCAGTCACACCTATTGATAGAAGTAGGTAGCCTACTGGCAACGAACTGCTATGATCCCTCGGCGATCTTCAGACATAACGATAAAGACCAGGAGTGATGTATTGCCTTTCTCCGGCGCCTCTTCCCGCTGGCTGCAGCGGTACGCCCCGGCCCTTCTGGCTGTTGCCCTGATCATCGCCATGAGCATCAGCCTCGCCTGGCAGGCGGCCGGCTGGTTGCGCCTGCAACGCAGCCCGGTAGCCGTCGCCGCCTCGCCGGTCAGCCACGAGTCGATCCGCAGCGATCCGACCCGCCTGGCGCGCCTCTTCGGCACCAGCGCCCAGGACCCCAACGCCCCGCCACCGGCCACCAACCTCGACCTGGTGCTCAAGGGCAGCTTCGTCCAGAGCGATCCCAAGCTGTCCAGCGCGATCATCCAGCGCCAGGGCGACAAGCCGCACCGCTACGCGGTCGGCGGCGAGATCAGCGACGGCGTGAAGCTGCACGCGGTCTACCGCGACCGCGTCGAACTGCAGCGCGGCGGGCGCCTGGAAAGCCTGCCCTTCCCGCACCGTTCCGGGGGACTGCTGGCCAGCGCGGACGACATTACAAGCGAGAACGACTCGATCGAACAACTGCAAAGCCTGCAGGATGAGAACGCTGCAGCATTGCGCGAGCGCCTGGACGCCTTGCGCCAGCAGATGGAAGCCACGCCCATCGCAGAACCCGCCGAAGAAGACTCGAGCGAGCCCACGACCACGCCTACGGAAAGCGACTGACCCGATGTCCCAGCCTTTGCTCCGCGCCCTGTTTGCCCCTTCCAGTCGTTCGTACGTTCCCGCCGTCCTTCTCAGCCTGGCCCTCGGCATCCAGGCGGCGCACGCCGAAGACAGCGGCGGGAACGCCTTCGTCCCGGCCGGCAACCAGCAGGAGGCGCACTGGACGATCAACCTCAAGGATGCCGACATCCGCGAATTCATCGACCAGATTTCCGAAATCACCGGCGAGACCTTCGTCGTCGACCCGCGGGTCAAGGGCCAGGTCAGCGTGGTCTCCAAGGCCCAGCTCTCGTTGAGCGAGGTCTACCAGTTGTTCCTCTCGGTGATGAGCACCCACGGCTTCACCGTGGTCGCCCAGGGCGACCAGGCGCGCATCGTGCCCAACGCTGAGGCCAAGACCGAGGCCGGTGGCGGCCAGAGCGCACCGGATCGCCTGGAGACGCGAGTGATCCAGGTGCAGCAGAGCCCGGTATCGGAACTCATCCCGCTGATCCGTCCGCTGGTCCCACAATATGGCCACCTCGCCGCGGTGCCCTCAGCCAACGCGCTGATCATCAGCGACCGCAGCGCCAATATCGCGCGAATCGAAGACGTGATCCGCCAACTCGACCAGAAGGGCAGCCACGACTACAGCGTGATCAACCTGCGCTACGGCTGGGTGATGGACGCCGCCGAGGTGCTCAACAACGCCATGAGCCGCGGCCAGGCCAAGGGCGCGGCGGGCGCCCAGGTGATCGCCGACGCGCGCACCAACCGCCTGATCATCCTCGGCCCGCCGCAGGCGCGCGCCAAGCTGGTGCAACTGGCGCAGTCGCTGGACACCCCGACCGCGCGCTCGGCCAACACCCGGGTGATCCGCCTGCGCCATAACGACGCCAAGACCCTCGCGGAAACCCTCGGCCAGATTTCCGAAGGCATGAAGAACAATGGCGGCCAGGGCGGCGAACAGACCGGCGGCGGCCGACCGAGCAACATCCTCATCCGTGCCGACGAAAGCACCAACGCCCTGGTCCTGCTGGCCGACCCGGACACGGTCAACGCTCTCGAAGACATCGTTCGCCAGCTCGACGTGCCGCGTGCCCAGGTATTGGTGGAGGCGGCCATCGTCGAGATCTCCGGCGACATCCAGGATGCCGTCGGCGTGCAATGGGCGATCAACAAGGGCGGCATGGGCGGAACCAAGACCAACTTCGCCAATACCGGACTGTCCATCGGCACCCTGCTGCAATCGCTCGAGAGCAACAAGGCACCGGAATCCATCCCCGACGGCGCCATCGTCGGCATCGGCAGCAGCAGCTTCGGCGCGCTGGTCACCGCGCTCTCGGCCAACACCAAGAGCAACCTGCTGTCGACCCCGAGCCTGTTGACCCTGGACAACCAGAAAGCGGAGATTCTGGTCGGCCAGAACGTACCGTTCCAGACCGGCTCCTACACCACCAACAGCGAAGGTTCGAGCAACCCGTTCACCACCGTGGAGCGCAAGGATATCGGCGTCAGCCTCAAGGTCACTCCGCACATCAACGACGGCGCGGCCCTGCGCCTGGAGATCGAGCAGGAGATCTCGGCCCTGCTGCCCAACGCCCAGCAGCGCAACAATACCGACCTGATCACCAGCAAGCGCTCGATCAAGAGCACCATCCTCGCCGAGAACGGCCAAGTGATCGTGATCGGCGGCCTGATCCAGGACGACGTTTCCCAAGCCGAGTCGAAGGTTCCCCTGCTCGGGGACATCCCATTGCTCGGTCGCCTGTTCCGTTCCACCAAGGACACCCACACCAAGCGCAACCTGATGGTCTTCCTGCGTCCTACGGTGGTCCGCGACAGCGCCGGTCTCGCCGCGCTCTCGGGCAAGAAATACAGCGACATCCGGGTCATCGACGGCACTCGCGGCCCGGAGGGACGACCCAGCATCCTGCCGACCAACGCCAACCAGTTGTTCGATGGACAGGCCGTCGATCTGCGCGAACTGAAGACGGAATAACGGCGCCATACCGGCAAGGCGGCCTCATACGAAAAAAAGGCGCTGCTCCTTTCGGAACAGCGCCTTTTCCGCATCTCCCCACCAACTCAGTCGAGGTAGATCATTTTCCGGGTCATGCCGCCATCGACCAGGAATTCCTGGCCGGTGACGAAACCGGCGTCCTCGGAGAGCAGCCAAGCCACCAGCGACGCGACATCCTCCACCGTTCCGACCCGGCCGACCAGGTGCTGGTCGTGGTCCAGCTCGGTCAGCGGCGCAGCCTCGCGCTCGGCGGCCTCGCGGGTATCGATCCAGCCGGGGCTGAGCGCATTGACACGGATATCCGGGCCCAGGCTGGCGGCCAGGGCATGGGTCAGCGCCAGCAACCCGCCCTTGCTCGCGGCGTAGGCCTCGGAGTCAGGCTCCGACTGGTGGGCACGAGTCGAGGCGATGTTGACGATGGCGCCATTGTGCGCGCGCAGATAAGGCGTGCAGTACTTGGCCAGCAGCATCGGACCGGTCAGGTTGACCGCCAGGGTCCGGGTCCACTCGCCGAGACTCAGCGCCTCCAGCGGCGTATTGCGCGGATTGGCGATGGCGGCGTTGCAGACCAGGCCGTCGAGGCGGCCGAACTGACCGAGCACCTCGGCCACGCTCATCGCCACCTGGCCCTCCTGGGCCACGTCCATGGCCACGAACCAGGCGTGCTCGCCCAGCGCCTCGGCCACCCTGGCCCCGCGTTCACGGTCGTTGTCGGCAAGCACTACCTGCCAGCCCTCGGCGATCAGCCAGGCACTGATGCCCAGGCCAATGCCCCGGGCCGCCCCGGTGACCAGGGCGACCTTGCCGTTGCCTCGCAGGTTGGGTTCGATCACAGCGCGGCCAGCCCCCGAGCCATGTCGGCCTTGAGGTCGTCGAGGTCTTCCAGGCCGACCGCGACCCGGATCAGGCTGTCGCCGATCCCGGCGCGCGCGCGGTCCTCGGGGGACAGTCGACCGTGGGAGGTGGTCGCCGGGTGGGCGATGGTGGTCTTGGTGTCGCCCAGGTTGGTGGTGATCGAGACCATCCGGGTAGCGTCGATGAAGCGCCAGGCGGCATCGCGCCCGCCCTTCACGTCGAAGCTGACGACCGCGCCGAAGCCGCTCTGCTGGCGCCGGGCCAACTCATGCTGAGGATGGCTCGGCAGGCCCGCGTAGTAGACTCGCTCGATGCCCGGCTGGCGCTCCAGCCATTCGGCCAGGGCCAGGGCACTGGCGCTGTGCGCCTGCATGCGGATACGCAGGGTTTCCAGGCCCTTGAGGAACAGCCAGGCGTTGAACGGGCTGAGGGTCGGTCCGGCGGTGCGGAGGAAGCCGACCACTTCCTTCATCTGCTCGCCGCGACCGGCGACCACCCCGCCCATGCCCCGGCCCTGGCCGTCGATGTACTTGGTCGCGGAGTGGATCACCACGTCCGCACCGAGCTTCAGCGGCTGTTGCAGGGCCGGCGTGCAGAAGCAGTTGTCCACCGCCAGCAGCGCACCCTTGGCGTGGGCGATCTCGGCCAGCGCGGCGATATCCACCAGCTCGGCCAGCGGGTTGGATGGCGACTCGACGAAGAACAGCTTGGTATTCGGCTTGCACGCCGCCTCCCAGGCCGCGAGATCGCTCAACGGCGGATAGTCGACCTGGATACCGAAGCGCTTGAAGTACTTGTCGAACAGGCTGATGGTCGAGCCGAACACGCTGCGCGAGACCAGCACGTGGTCGCCGGAGCTGCACAGGCTCATCACCAGGGCGAGGATCGCCGACATGCCCGACGCCGTGGCCACCGCCTGCTCGGCTCCTTCGAGGGCGGCGATGCGCTCCTCGAAGGTGCGTACCGTGGGGTTGGTGTAGCGCGAATAGACGTTGCCCGGCACTTCGCCGGCGAACCGCGCGGCCGCGTCGGCGGCGGTGCGGAAGACGTAGCTGGAAGTGGTGAACAGCGCCTCGCCGTGCTCGCCCTCCGGCGTCCGCCGTTGCCCGGCGCGAACCGCCAGGGTGTCGAAGGCCGCGCCTTCCAGGTCGCTGTCGAGACGCCCGGCATCCCAGTCCTGAGTCATGCCGCTCTCCCCTTTGTCAGTCGTTGTACAGATCGATGATCGCGCTGACCGCCTGGCTCTTGGCCTTGGTCGCATCGTTGCGCGCCTGTTCGATCCGGTTCAGGTAAGCCTCGTTGACGTCGCCGGTCACGTACTCGCCGTCGAACACGGCGCAGTCGAAGTGATCGATCTTGATCTTGCCGCCGCCGACCGCGTCGATCAGGTCGGGCAGGTCCTGGTAGACCAGCCAGTCGGCGCCGATCAGCTTGCTGACGTCCTCGGTGCTGCGATTGTGCGCGATCAGCTCGTGCGCACTCGGCATGTCGATGCCGTAGACGTTGGGGTAGCGCACGGCCGGCGCGGCGGAGCAGAAGTAGACGTTCTTCGCCCCGGCCTCGCGGGCCATCTGGATGATCTGCTTGCAGGTGGTGCCGCGGACGATGGAGTCATCCACCAGCATCACGTTCTTGCCGCGGAACTCCAGCTCGATGGCGTTGAGCTTCTGCCGCACGGATTTCTTCCGCGCCGCCTGGCCGGGCATGATGAAGGTGCGGCCGATGTAGCGGTTCTTGACGAAGCCCTCGCGGAACTTCACGCCGAGCCGGTTGGCCAGTTCCAGCGCCGCGGTGCGGCTGGTGTCCGGGATCGGGATGACCACGTCGATGTCGTGGTCGGGACGCTCGCGGAGGATCTTGTCGGCAAGCTTCTCGCCCATGCGCAGGCGCGCCTTGTACACCGAGATGCCGTCCATGATCGAATCCGGACGCGCCAGGTAGACGTGCTCGAAGATGCACGGCGCGTACTTCGGCGCCTTCGCGCACTGGCGGGTATAGAGCTTGCCTTCCTCGGTGATGTACACCGCCTCGCCCGGCGCCAGGTCGCGGATCAGGGTGAAGCCGAGTACGTCCAGGGCCACGCTCTCGGAGGCGATCATGTATTCGACGCCATTCTCGGTATGCCGCTGGCCGAAGACGATCGGACGGATCGCATTGGGGTCGCGGAAACCGACGATGCCATGGCCGGTGATCATCGCCACCACCGCGTAGCCGCCGACGCAACGGTCGTGCACGCAGGAAACCGCGGCGAAGATGTCCTCCTCGGTGGGCTGCAGCTTGTTGCGCACCGCCAGCTCGTGGGCGAACACGTTGAGCAGCACTTCCGAATCGGAGTTGGTGTTCACGTGGCGCAGGTCGGATTCGTAGATTTCCTTGGCCAACTGCTCGACATTGGTCAGGTTGCCGTTGTGCGCCAGGGTGATGCCGTAGGGCGAGTTGACGTAGAACGGCTGCGCTTCCGCCGAGCTGGAGCTGCCGGCGGTCGGGTAACGCACATGGCCGATGCCGACGCTGCCGATCAGGCGCTGCATGTGGCGCTGCTGGAAGACGTCGCGGACCAGGCCGTTGTCCTTGCGCAGGTACAGCTTATCGTCATGGCAGGTGACGATACCGGCAGCGTCCTGGCCGCGATGTTGGAGGACGGTGAGCGCGTCATACAGCGCCTGATTGACGTTCGACTTGCCCACGATACCGACGATGCCACACATGTGACGCAACCCCTACTTGGCTCAAGCTGGAAAGATGGGAAGCGCGATCGGTCCGTCCCGGACCATCGAGCTGACCAGGGCCTGTGGGCCGCTGGCTCCCGCGAATCGGTGACCTTCGCCGCCGACTGGCTCGCGGCACGTCCTGTGCCGCCGGCGCCGCGCCATCGACGCGCCGCCCTGGAAAACCGCGGGACCCGGCCTCGGCCAGTGTCCCGCCAAAATCACTGGCTGGGAAGCAGCCCGCCGATGCCGCTCGGCGGCGTTATCGGCGCGGCCGGCAACCACTGGCCGGCGAAACCGAGAATGAAGTTCTTCGACCAGTCGGCAACCATCAGGAAATGCGGCATCAGCACCGACTGCTGCCACCAAGGGTCCTGCTGTACCGGGGCCAGGCTGAGCAGGCCGACCAGCAGCACGACCAGCAGTACGCCGCGCGCACCGCCGAAGACCATGCCGAGGAAGCGGTCGGTGCCGGAGAGGCCGGTGACCCGGATCAGTTCGCCGATGAGGTAGTTGACCAGCGCCCCGAGCAGCAGGGTCGCGATGAACAGCAGCGCGCAGGCTGCGATGATGCGGGCCGAGGGGGTCTGGATGTACTCGCCCAGGTGCTGCGCCAGCGCCCCGCCGAACATCCAGGCCACCGCGCCGGCGACTATCCAGGTAAGCAGGGACAAGGCTTCCTTGACGAAGCCGCGACTCAGACTGATCAGGCTGGAAACGACGATGATGGCGACCATCGTCCAATCGACCCAGGTAAATGCCACTATGCAGCCCACAAGCAGAAAAGGCGCTGCATTTTAGCAGAGCGCGCCCGCGACGGTAAGCCGCGGGTCGCGGTCAACCGCGTTCCGGCTGGAAGCGCACGACGAAGCCGTTGAGCTTCTGCTGCTTGCTCAACTGGTCGCGCAGGCGATCCGCCTCGGCGCGCTGGATCACCGGCCCGACGAAGACCCGGTTCATCCCGTCGAAGCTGCGGATGTAGGCGTTGTAGCCCTGGGAGCGCAGGGTCTTCTGCAATTCCTCGGCGCGCGCCCGGTTGGACAGGCTGGCAAGCTGTACCGACCAGCTCTGCGGCAGGTTGTTGGCGTCCAGGCGCTTCTCCGCGGGCGGCGGGCTCGGCGGCGCAGCGGGCGGTTGCGGCTGGCTTGGCGGCAGGCTGGCGGCCGGCGCCTGGGCCTGGGCGGGCGGCTGGGTGGCCGGCGGGGTCGCCGGCAGGCCGCCGATCGGCTGGCTGGGCTGGCCGGCGGCGGCCGGGGAGCCTTCCTCGACGATCTCGGGAGCGATGCCTTCTTCGCCGGGCTGCAGTTCCGGCACCTCGGTCGGCTGCACCTCGACACTGGGCATGGCCGGCGATTGCGGGCGCGGCGGCGCTTCCACCACGACCTGGCGCGACTCGTCTTCGCGGGTGAACAGCATCGGCAGGAAGATCACCGCCAGGGCGATCAGCACCAACGCCCCGACGATGCGCTGCTTCAGCCCTCTTTCCAGCAAGGCCATGATTTACTCCCCCTTATCCGTTCTACGGGCCAGCCATTCCAGGCCTTCGGCCACGCTATAGAACGATCCGAACAGCAGAATGACATCATCCGCGGTAGCCTTGGCGCACTGCGCGTCCAGGGCGGCGGCGATATCCGCATGGCTGCTCGCCGGAACCTGGCGCAGGATCAGCGCCGCCTCCAGCTCCGCGGCCGGCCGCGAACGCGGGGTCGGCAACGGTGCAACGGCCCAATCCTGCACCAAGCCGGTCAAGGGTTCCAGTACGCCATCCAGGTCTTTGTCCGCCAGCAGGCCGAAGACCGCCAGGTAGCGTCCTCGTGGCGCTGCGGCACGCAGGCGTTGCGCCAGGTACTGGGCGGCCTGGGGATTGTGCCCGACGTCCAGCAGGAGCTGGCGTGGCTGGCCGTTCCAGGACAGGTCGCGGCGATCGAGGCGACCGGTCACCCGGGTCCGCCGCAGCGCCTCGGCCAGGCGCTCCGCCTGCCAGGGCAACTCGAGCAACGCGTAGGCCTGCAGGGCCAGCGCGGCGTTTTCCATGGGCAACCCGAGCAACGGCAGATCGTGCAGCGCCAGCGCCTGGCCGTCCGCGGCCAGCCCGCGCCAGTGCCAGCCATGATCGGCGAGCGCCAGGTCGTAGTCGCGACCGCGCAGGTAAAGCGGTGCCCCCAGCGCAGCCACCTGCTCCAGCAATGGCTGCGGGGGATCGAGATCGCCGCACAGGGCCGGTTTGCCGGCGCGCAGGATACCGGCTTTCTCGAAAGCCACGCTTTCGCGGGTATCGCCCAGCCAGTCCGCATGGTCCAGGCCGATGCTGGTGATCAGCGCCAGGTCGGCGTCGATCAGGTTGACCGCATCCAGGCGCCCGCCAAGGCCGACTTCCAGCACCGCGAAGTCCAGCCCGGCGCACTCGAACAGCCAGAAGGCGGCCAGAGTGCCCATTTCGAAATAGGTCAGGGAAATCTCGCCACGTGCGGCCTCCACCGCGGAGAAGGCGTCGCACAGTTGCGCATCGCCGGCCTCGACGCCATCGATCCGCACCCGCTCGTTGTAGCGCAGCAGGTGCGGCGAGCTGTAGACCCCGACCGACAACCCCTGCTCACGCAGCAGTTCGGCGAGCAGGGCGCAGGTGGAGCCCTTGCCGTTGGTCCCGGTAACGGTGACCACGCGTTTCGCCGGCCTTCCCAGGCCGAGCCGGCGCGCTACCTCGCGGGAACGCTCCAGGCCCATGTCGATGGCCGTCGGATGGAGTTGTTCGAGATAGCTCAGCCAATCGGCCAGGGAACGCTGGGTCATGCGGATACGGGGCTCGGCGAATGAGTGAAGGCCGACAGCAGATTGGCCAGGCGCGGCCGCAACTCGGCACGATGCACGATCATGTCGATGGCGCCATGCTCAAGGAGGAACTCGCTACGCTGGAAGCCTTCCGGCAGCTTCTCGCGGACGGTCTGCTCGATCACGCGGGGACCGGCGAAGCCGATCAGCGCCTTGGGTTCGCCGACGATCACGTCGCCGAGCATCGCCAGGCTGGCGGAAACGCCGCCGTAGACCGGGTCGGTCAATACCGAGACGAACGGGATGCCTTCTTCGCGCAGGCGCGCCAGGACCGCCGAGGTCTTGGCCATCTGCATCAGCGAGATCAGCGCTTCCTGCATGCGCGCGCCGCCGGAGGCGGAGAAGCAGATCAGCGGGCAGCGCTTCTCCAGGGCGACGTTGGCTGCGCGAACGAAGCGCTCGCCGACGATGGCGCCCATCGAACCGCCCATGAAGGAGAACTCGAAGGCGCAGGCGACCACCGGCATACCCTGCAGCTTGCCGCTCATGGCGATCAGCGCGTCCTTCTCGCCGGTGTCCTTCTGTGCCGCGGCGAGGCGATCCTTGTACTTCTTGCTGTCGCGGAATTTCAGACGGTCCACCGGCTCGAGGTCGGCACCCAACTCCTCGCGACCGTCCTCATCGAGGAAGATGTCCAGGCGGGTACGCGCGTTGATGCGCATGTGGTGATCGCACTTCGGGCAGACATCCAGGGTCTTTTCCAGCTCCGGACGGTACAGCACGGCTTCGCAGGACGGGCATTTGTGCCACAGGCCTTCCGGTACCGAACTCTTCTGGGACTCGGAACGCATGATGGAAGGGATCAGCTTGTCTACCAGCCAGTTGCTCATGCTCTTTGTTCTCCAGTGCAAGGTCGGGATGGCCGCACCGATCCGGTGACGGCGTCCCTGAGCAAATTCATCTTCGTGACCGCCGGCAGCGGTGGGCCCCACGGCTGCGAAACGTTTCGCGGCCTGTCCCATCCCCCGCCTGCGCGGTCACCTGGGCGATACCCGGCGAGCGGCTATCGCGAAATATCTGGCCTCCCTATCGGCGGCCGGGCGTTGTCGCGGAAACGGCGACACGCTAGTGGACGGCGGCGAGCCGCCCGTCGTCACATCATGTCTCGTCGCGGCGCCGCGAACGCACCGCGTCCACGAACGCGCGGACCCTCGCCGCATCCTTGATTCCCTTGCTCGCCTCGACGCCACCGCTGACGTCCACCGCGTAGGGCTTGACCTGCTCGACTGCCCTGCCGACGTTATCCGGCGTCAGACCGCCGGCCAGCACCAAGGGTTTGCCCAGGTCGGTCGGCACCAGCGACCAGTCGAACGCCGCCCCCGTGCCGCCGGGCACGCCTTCCACATAGGTATCCAGGAGAATCCCGGCAGCTCCCGGATATGCCGCCGCGCGCCCGACGATGTCGTCGCCGGGCTTCATCCGCAGGGCTTTCAGGTAGGGTCGCCGATGCCCCTCGCAGTCCTCGGCGCGCTCGTCGCCATGGAATTGCAGCAGGTCCAGCGGCACCGCATCGAGAATCTCGCCCAGTTCGCAGCGGCTGGCGTTGACGAACAGGCCGACGCTGGTCACGAACGGCGGCAGGGCACGAACGATTTCCCGCGCCCGATGGATATCCACCGCCCGCGGGCTCTTCGCATAGAACACCAGGCCGATGGCATCGGCGCCCGCCGCGGCGGCGGCCAGGGCGTCCTCGACTCGGGTGATACCGCAGATCTTGATGCGAACGGCTGGCAACGACGGAGAATCCTCGGCGAGTGAGCGACGAACCGCCGGACGGCCGGTCCGGCGGGAATTCTCGATGGTAGCAAAAGCCCGATTCGACGTCAGCCGACGATATCGGGCAATCCGGAAAGGAAATGCGGCCCCAGGTAGCGCTCGGGCAACTCGAACTCCCCGGGGTACTCCACCCGCACCAGATAGAGTCCGTAGGGGTGAGCGGTGACCCCACCGGCGCGCCGGTCGCGCGCCTCGAGCACCTCCTTCGCCCATTCGATCGGCCGCTCGCCGGCACCGATGGTCATCAGGACGCCAGCGATGTTGCGCACCATATGGTGAAGGAAAGCGTTACCGCGGATGTCCAGCACGATCAACCGACCATGCTCCAGCAAGCGCACGTGATGCATGGTCTTGACCGGCGACTTGGCCTGGCACTGCACCGCCCGGAACGAGGTGAAGTCATGGGTGCCGACCAGTACCTGGGCCGCCTCGCGCATCCGCCCGATATCCAGCGGCCGATGGTTCCAGGTGACCTCCTCGGCCAGGTGCGCCGGGCGGATCGGATCGTTGTAGATGGCGTAGCGATAGCGCCGGGCCATGGCCGAGAAGCGCGCGTGGAAATGCGCCGGCATCACCCTCGCCCAGGTCACACTGATATCCGCGGGCAGGTTGGCGTTGGTGCCCATCACCCATGCTTTCAACGGGCGCTCCACCACGGTGTCGAAATGCACCACCTGGCCGCTGGCATGAACGGCAGCGTCGGTACGGCCGGCGCAGATCACCCCGACCGGCTCGGCGGCAACCTTCGACAAGGCGCGCTCCAGCGCTTCCTGCACGGAAGGCACGCCGGCTTCCTGGCGCTGCCAGCCACGATAGCGGGAGCCCTTGTACTCGATGCCGAGGGCGATTCTGGAAACGCCAGCGGCAGCCGATTCGGCTGCCGCTGGCGGAACAACATCGTTCATGAGGGTCGCTTCATTTCCGGATCAGGCCAGGCGCTCCAGCAACTCGCGGGCTTCCGCCTGCTGGCTGTCGTTACCTTCGGCCAGGACTTCGTCGAGGATATCGCGCGCGCCTTCGCTATCGCCCATGTCGATATAAGCGCGAGCCAGATCCAGCTTGGTCGCCGCTTCGTCGGCACCGGAGAGGAAGTCGAAGTCATCGTCGGCGTCTCCGTCCAGGGCGGAGGCGACCGCTGCATCCTCGGCGGAGAAACTCGGCGCCGCGCTCTTCGGCTCGTCAAGGTTGCTGGCCAACTCGTCCAACTGCGCACTCACCTCGTCCAACTGGGCGGCGAAACTGTCCTCGCCCTTCTCCGGAGCGGCCGGCTCCGTCGGCTCGTCGGCCAGCGACAGGTCGAAGTCGTCCGGCAGGGACAACGCCGGCTCTTCGGCAGCCTCGGTATCGAGGGTGAATTCGTTGTCGGCTGGCGCCGCGGCGGGCACCTCGTCGTTCAGCGAAAGCAGGAAGTCGTCGTCCGAAAGCTTGTCTTCCGGCGCATCGAGATCCAGGGAGAAATCGCCCAGGTCGTCATGCTTGGGTTGGCTCGGAGTCTCTGCCAACTCCGCGAAATCCAGGCCGAAGTCGAGATCGTCGACAGGCTTGTCCGCCGCGGTCGAGGCCGCCAGGTCCAGATCGCTGTCCAGGGTCAGGTCGTCCAGCGCCCCGCTGTCGGACTTGAGGTCGGCCTGCACGTCGTCGCTGCCAAGATCGCCGCCACCCAGGTCGTCCAGGCTCAGGTCGAAGGCGTCGTCGAGATCCTGTCCTGCCGCATCCGGCTTGGCCGCGTGACCGCTGTCGTCGAGCGACAGGTCGTCGAGGCTGAAACTATCCAGCTCGTCCTGCGCCAGCTTGGCGCCGGCCAGGCCGGCAACCGCGGCGACCGCGACCATTGCCGGATAGCGCGACTTGAGCTGCTCGACCTGCGGCTGTGCGCCGCCGATTTCGCGCAGCTCGTTTTCCTGGCGAGCGAAACCTTCGCGATCGCCCATCTCGGCATAGACTTCCATCAGCTTGAGGCGCAGGTCGGTGCGCTGCGGCTCGTCGTAGATGGCGTTCTGCAACAGTTCGGCGGCCTGGTTGAAACGCCCGTAGGCGATATAGATGTCGGCCTCGCCCAGCGCATCGGAAGTCTGCGCGGTGGTCTTCTCGACCTGCGGCGCAGCGGCTGCGACCTGCGGTTCAGGCTCGTCGAGGGTCAGGTCGTCGAAGCCGTCCTTTCCCAGGTCCAGCGCATCCTCCTGTTCCTCGCCGGCATCCGCGGCGAAAGCCTGGGCTTCTTCCTTCTCTTTCTGCGCATTGCGCCGCGACAGGATCATCAGCAGCACCAGCAACGCCAGCAGTGCGCTACCGCCGATCACCGCCAACCACAGCGGGTTGGCCAGCAGTTCGTCGAGGAAGCTCGGTGCCGGCTGTTCTGCCGCCTGTACCGGAGCGGGCGCCGGAACGGCAGGTGCCGGAGGCTTCTCGGCAGCTGGCGCGGGCGGCGGCGCCACCGGAGGCTGCGCCGGAGCGGCGGGTGCTTCTCCGGCCGGAGCAGGAGTCGGCGCTGCCGCAGCGGGAGTCCCGGGCTGAGCCGGCGCCTGCGCGGCTGCATTGGGCTGGGACGCATCCGGCAGGGCTGCGTTCGGCTGGGCTGCGCCCTGGCCTTCTGCGCCCAACTGCCCTTGCAGCTTGGCCAACTGGGCGTCCTTCAACTGGATCAACTTCTGCAGCTTGTCCAGTTGGCTCTGCAGATCCTGCATGCGGCTCTGCAATTCCTCGTTCTCGCGGCGAGTGCTGTCGAGGCTTTCCTTGGTCACCGCCAGGGTATCGGCGATCGCCTTGCTGTCGCCCTTCCCGCCCTTGTCGGCCCCCTTGCTGGCCTTGCCTTCGCCAGACACCAGGCGCAGGTTGTCCGTGGCGTCGACCTTGGATGGCGCCGACCCGGCGGCATTGCGCTGGGTCGCATCCAACTGCCTGGCGCCAGCGCTGCCCGCGGCCGGATTGCGGCTGCCGCGCCAGCTCTGGTTCTGCGCCTGCACCTGGGACAGCGCCTCGCGCGGCGAGCGCTCCAGCATCTGCTGTTCGGTGGGAATGCGCAGGACCTGGCCGCTCTTCAGCCGGTTGATGTTGCCATCGACGAAGGCGCCCGGATTCAGTTCCTGGAACGCAAGCATCGCCTGGGGTACGGAAACGCGATCGGTACGGTTGCGCTGGGCGATCTCCCAGAGCGTGTCGTTGGAAACGGTGCGATAGGTGTCGCTGCCTGCCGGCGCGGTGGTACGCACCGGAGCCGGAACCTGCGGGGCTCGCGGGGCGCCGGTCACGCGCGGCGCGCTGACCGGCGCTTGCGGAGCGCTTGCCGCGGCCTGCGGGGAGTACAGCGGCGGATCCAGCAGGACGGTGTACTCGCGCAGCAGGCGGCCGTTCGGCCAGAGCACCTGGACCAGGAAGTTCAGGTAGGGCTCCTGCACCGGCTTCGACGAGGTCACGCGAATGACGCTCTTGCCGTTGGGCTTCACCACCGGCGTGAACTTCAGGTCGGTGAGGTAGTACAGGCGATCGACGCCCGCCTTGCTGAACTCTTCCGGCGACGCCAGGCTCGGGATCACCTCGCCCGAACCCAGGTCACGAACTTCGAGCAGCTCGATCTCGGCATCCAACGGTTGGTTCAACGCCGACTTCAGGGTGATTTCCCCCAGTCCCAATCCATGCGCCATGCCGGAAGTCAGGACCGAGGCCGCCGCGATTGCCCGAACCAGTGTACGAAGCCGAACCATAGTGTAATCCCTTGGTTTTAATATCTTTTCTCGTTTCACGAGAGGGAGTGCGTCGGTGCTTGCTGTCCGCTCGCCCAGCCATGCATGGACGGACGCTCCCCGGCAGCAGCGGATCGAACCAGTATTAACAAGCTCGAATAATTCTACAAATCTGTGGGTAAGTATCTTTTACAGATAGTGTTTTATCAACAACTCACCCAGGAGCACGGCATTCAGCGCGGCACCTTTTCGCACATTATCAGACACAATCCACAAATTGACCTGACAGGGATCAGCCTGCCCCGCCCTCACCCGGCCGACATAGGTCTCGTCCTGGCCGAGGGCATCGCCGACCACCGTCGGATAATCGCCCTCGCCGACCCATTCGATACCTTTCGTCGCATCGAGGACCCGCGTCACTGCGGCCAGGTCCACCGGTTCCGCGCACTGCAGGGTCACGCTGAGGCTATCGCCGAAGAATACCGGCGCCTGGATGCAGGTAACGTTCAACGGTCCGATACGCTCGCCAAGCAAGGCCTGCACCTCCGCGAAGATGCGCCGCTCGATCGCGCTGTGTCCCTCGGCATCCACCGCTCCGACCTGCGCGAGCAGGTTGAAGGCGATCTGGCGGTCGAAGAGACGCGGCTCCAGGGGGCGCGCATTGAGCAGTTCGGCGGTCTGCCGGGCGAGTTCCTTGACCCCTTCGCGCCCCAGGCTGGAGACGGAGAGGCAGGCTGTCAGGTTCAGTTGCCGGCAATCCAGCGTGGCCAGGAGTGGCGCAAGCACTTCGCACAGTTCGGCGGCTACGGCGCAAGGACTGGACAAAAGGAACGGCGCCGCTTGCGAGGCCAGGCGTTCAGCATTCACCGAAACCATGACCGGCGGTGCGACGCTCGGTTCCAGGGCGCCGCTCAGGTCGATCACCGAACAACCCGCCGCGCGGGCGCGCTCGGCATGGGCACGCGACACCTCGGCTGCCGCGGCGAAGAAGGCCAGGCCGACACCGGAAAAATCGAAGCTATCGACATCGCCGACGCGCAGGCTGCTTTCGGCGAAACCCATGCGCTGCCCGGCCGACTCGGCGCTGGCCAGCAGGTGCAGACGATGAAGCGGGAAGTCGCGTTCGTCGAGGAGACCGACCAGAGCCTCGCCAACCGATCCGGTGGCGCCTACGACTGCGACATTGAGGGGCTGGGACATGGGAAAAGCCTCGGCGGTCTGCGAAATAGGCGTGGCACTTTACTTGCCCACCTTCGCCCAGGCAATCGAGGCGCCGCCCATTGCGGACGGCGCCGGATCGATCAGCGCTCCAGCAGGATGCGCAACATGCGCCGCAGCGGCTCGGCAGCGCCCCACAGCAACTGGTCGCCGACGGTGAAGGCGCCGAGATACTGGGAGCCCATGTTCAACTTGCGCAGGCGCCCGACCGGAACGCTCAGGGTGCCGGTGACGGCGGCCGGGGTCAGCTCGCGCACGCTTACCTCGCGGTGGTTCGGCACCAGCTTGACCCAGGGATTGTGCTGGCTGATCAGGCCCTCGATGTCGGTCAGCGGCACATCCTTGTTCAACTTGATGGTCAGCGCCTGGCTGTGGCAACGCATGGCGCCGACGCGCACGCAGATACCGTCGACCGGGATCGGGTTCTTGAAGCGGGCGAGGATCTTGTTAGTCTCCGCCTGGGCCTTCCACTCTTCGCGGCTCTGCCCGTTGGGCAGTTCCTTGTCGATCCAGGGGATCAGACTGCCGCCCAGCGGCGCTCCGAAATGCTCGGTGGGGAAGGCTTCGCTGCGCAGGGTCTCCGCCACCTTGCGGTCGATGTCGAGGATCGCGCTGGCCGGGTTGGCCAGGTCATCCGCCACCGATGCATGGGCGGCGCCCATCTGCTTGAGCAGTTCACGCATGTTCTGCGCGCCGGCGCCGGAGGCGGCCTGGTAGGTCATGGCACTCATCCACTCGACCAGGCCGGCGTCGAACAGCCCGCCCAGGGCCATCAGCATCAGGCTGACGGTGCAGTTGCCGCCGATGTAGTTGCGGGTGCCGGCGTCCAGAGCCTGGTCGATGACCTTGCGGTTGACCGGGTCGAGGACGATCACCGCGTCGTCTTCCATGCGCAGACTGGAGGCGGCATCGATCCAGTAGCCCTGCCAGCCGGCCTCGCGCAGCTTGGGGAATACTTCGCTGGTGTAGTCGCCGCCCTGGCAGGTCAGGATCACGTCGAGGGTCTTCAGCTCGTCGATGCTGTAGGCGTCCTTCAGCGGAGCGATGTCCTTGCCCACTTCCGGGCCCTGGCCACCGACGTTCGACGTGGTGAAGAACACCGGCTCGATCAGGTCGAAGTCCCGCTCTTCCAGCATCCGCTGCATGAGTACGGAACCCACCATCCCGCGCCAACCGATCAGACCTACACGCTTCATCGCAACTACACCTATATGAGAGAAGTGAGCTGGCCGGCAGCCATCATGGCGCCGGCCAAGCCCGTCAGATTACAGATTCTTGAGTGCCGCGACTACGGCATCGCCCATTTCCCGGGTGCCGACCTTGCGGCAGCCTTCGGACCAGATGTCGCCGGTGCGCAGCCCCTGGTCGAGGACCTTGCTCACCGCCTGCTCGATGGCGTCGGCGGCGGTCGCCTGGCTGAAGCTGTAGCGCAGCATCATCGAGACCGAGAGGATGGTCGCCAACGGGTTGGCGATGCCCTGACCGGCGATGTCCGGGGCGGAACCGTGGCAGGGTTCGTACATGCCCTTGTTGTTCGCGTCGAGCGAGGCAGAAGGCAGCATGCCGATGGAACCGGTCAGCATGGAAGCCTCATCCGACAGGATGTCGCCGAACATGTTGTCGGTGACCATCACGTCGAACTGCTTGGGCGCGCGCACCAGCTGCATGGCGGCGTTGTCCACGTACATATGGGAAAGCTCGACGTCCGGGTAGTCCTTCGCCACCTCTTCCACCACTTCCCGCCACAGCTGGCTGGAGGCGAGGACGTTGGCCTTGTCCACCGAACAGAGCCTGTTGTTGCGTACGCGGGCCATGTCGAAACCGACGCGGGCGATACGACGGATTTCGCTCTCGCTGTACGGCAGGGTGTCGTAGGCCTGGCGCTCGCCGTTCTCCAGCACGCGCTGTTCGCGGGGCTGGCCGAAGTAGATGCCGCCGGTCAGTTCGCGGACGATGAGGATGTCCAGCCCGGCGACCACTTCCGGCTTCAGGCTGGAGGCCGCGGCCAGTTGCGGGTAGAGGATGGCCGGACGCAGGTTGGCGAACAGGCCCAGTTGCGAACGAATCTTCAGCAGACCGCGCTCGGGACGGATATCGCGTTCGATCCTGTCCCATTTCGGCCCTCCTACCGCGCCCAGCAGCACCGCATCGGCCTGGCGCGCGCGCTGCAGGGTCTGGTCGGCCAGCGGCACGCCGTGCTTGTCGATGGCCGCGCCACCGATGACGTCCTCGGCCAGTTCGAAGCCGAGCTGGAACCTGTCGTTGGCCAGTTCCAGCACCTTGACCGCTTCCGCCATGATTTCCGGGCCGATACCGTCACCGGGGAGAACCAGGATCTGCTTGCTCATAAAACCCTCTTGTCCTTCATTCATTGAACGGCGGGCATGCGCCGCCGCGATCGAACCGTCACTCCCGACGCAGCCACAGCACCAGCACGTCGGTGCTGAACGAGCCGTCGTCGGCAATCTCGAAATACTCCCTGACTTCCTCGCCCACCGCCAGCTGCAGGCTGCGGATCGCCTGGCGGAACACCTCCGGCGTACGCATCCGCTCGACCCACGACTGGAACTCCAGGCGCAGGCGCTGGCGCCGGCTTCCGGTTACCAGCAAGCCCGCCTCGCCGCTCAGGCGCGCCCACTCGGCCGGCGAGTAGTTGCGCACATGGCTGGTGTCGCGGAGCAGCTCGACGGTCTGCAGGAAGGTGTCCGGCAAGGCCTGCCCGGGCGCCGCCACGTCGACGAAGATCGCCACCCCGCCGGGCTTGAGCACCCGCCGCACCTCGCGCAGGGCCAGGCCGACATCGCGCCAGTGATGGGTGGAATAGCGACTGAAGACGAAATCGAACTCGCCGTCGGCGAAGGGCAGGCTCTCCGCCTTGCCCTGTTCGGTACGGATGTTCGCCATGCCCCGTTCCGCGGCGCTCTGCGCCACCACGGCGAGCATCTCGGCGGAAAGATCGTAGGCCACCACCTCCCCTGCCAGGGCGGCGACCTGGAAGCTCACGTGGCCGGCGCCGCAGCCCAGGTCGAGGACCCGCGCTTCCGGGCGCCCGGCCAGGGCGTCGCGCAGCAAGGCGAATTCCTCGCCCTGGGCATGCACGGCGCTGCTCAGGTAGGCCGAAGCCTGGGCGCCGAACTGGCGCTGGACAACGTCATCGTGGTCGCTCATGAACCTACTCCGGGAGAAAAACCGGGCGCACCCTACCCAGGATGCGCCCGGCAAGGGGACTCGCGTGGCGCTCAGCGGAACAGCCAGGGCTGCTGCTGGCGGTAGCCGTCCTCGAAGGCACGGATCGCATCGGCGTCCTGCAGCGTCAGGCCGATGTCGTCGAGGCCGTTGAGCAGGCAATGCTTGCGGAACGGGTCGACCTCGAAACCCAGCACCTTGCCATCAGGACGGGTAACGGTCTGCGCCGCCAGGTCGATGGACAACTGGTAGCCTTCGTTCGCCTCGACCTGGCGGAACAGTTCGTCCACCTCGGCCTCGGGCAGGATGATCGGCAGCAAGCCGTTCTTGAAACTGTTGTTGAAGAAGATGTCGGCATAGCTCGGTGCGATCACCGTGCGGAAACCGTACTCGTCCAGCGCCCAGGGCGCGTGCTCGCGAGACGAGCCGCAGCCGAAGTTCTCCCGCGCCAGCAGTACGCTGGCGCCCTGGTAGCGCGGCTGGTTGAGGACGAAGTCCGGGTTCAGCGGACGCTTCGAGTTGTCCTGTCCCGGCTGCCCGACATCCAGGTAGCGCCATTCGTCGAACAGGTTGGGGCCGAAGCCGGTGCGCTTGATCGACTTGAGGAATTGCTTGGGAATGATCTGATCGGTATCGACGTTGGCGCGATCCAGCGGAGCGACGAGACCGGTCGTCTGGGTATAGGGTTTCATCTCGGTTCTCCTCAGGCGAGCAATTCGCGGACATCGATGAAGCGGCCGTTGACGGCCGCGGCGGCGGCCATCGCCGGGCTGACCAGGTGGGTACGGCCACCGGCGCCCTGACGGCCCTCGAAGTTGCGGTTGGAGGTCGAGGCGCAGTGTTCGCCGCTCTCCAGCCGGTCCGGGTTCATCGCCAGGCACATGGAACAGCCCGGCTCGCGCCATTCGAAGCCGGCCTCGATGAAGATCCGGTCAAGGCCTTCCTTCTCGGCCTGCTCCTTGACCAACCCGGAACCCGGCACCACCAGCGCCTGCTTGATGGTCGCGGCGACCTTGCGGCCCCTGGCCACTTCGGCGGCGGCACGCAGGTCCTCGATCCGCGAGTTGGTGCAGGAACCGATGAATACCCGGTCCAGCTGGATGTCGGTGATCGCCTGGTTCGGCCGCAGGCCCATGTACTTCAAGGCGCGCTCGATCGAACCGCGCTTGATCGGGTCGCTCTCGCGGGCCGGGTCCGGCACGTTCTGGTCCACCGCCAGGACCATTTCCGGCGACGTGCCCCAGCTGACCTGCGGCTTGATCTGCGCGGCGTCCAGCTCGACCACGGTATCGAAGCGGGCATCGGCGTCCGACACCAGCCCCTGCCAGCAGGCGACGGCCTGGTCCCATTGCTCGGCGCTCGGCGCGAAGGGCCGGCCCTTCACGTAGTCGATGGTCTTCTGGTCGACGGCGACCAGGCCGACGCGGGCGCCCGCCTCGATCGACATGTTGCAGATGGTCATCCGCCCTTCGATGGACAGGTCGCGGATGGCGCTGCCGGCGAACTCGATGGCGTGGCCGTTGCCGCCGGCGGTGCCGATCCTGCCGATCACCGCGAGGACGATATCCTTCGCCGTGACGCCGGCCGGCAGCCTGCCTTCGACCTTGACCAGCATGTTCTTCATCTTCTTCGCCACCAGGCACTGGGTCGCCAGCACATGCTCTACCTCGGAAGTGCCGATGCCGTGGGCCAGCGCGCCGAAGGCGCCGTGGGTGGAAGTGTGCGAGTCGCCGCAGACCACGGTCATCCCCGGGAGGGTCGCGCCCTGCTCCGGACCGACCACATGGACGATGCCCTGGCGCACGTCGTTCATCTTGAATTCGGTGATGCCGAAGTCGTCGCAGTTCTCGTCGAGGGTCTGCACCTGCAGGCGCGAGACCTCGTCGGCGATGGCGGCGATGCCGCCCTTGCGCTCGGTGCGGGTGGTCGGCACGTTGTGGTCCGGGGTGGCGATGTTGGCGTCGATCCGCCACGGCTTGCGCCCGGCCAGGCGAAGACCCTCGAAGGCCTGCGGCGAGGTCACTTCGTGCAGGATATGGCGGTCGATGTAGATCAGCGCCGAACCGTCGTCGCGCTGCTTGACCAGGTGCATGTCCCAGAGTTTGTCGTAGAGGGTCTTGCCGGCCATCGGGATTTCCTCATCAGCTCATTTCTATGCCCACAGGGCTTGTGAGGATGATCCTATGGCTTGTCTACGAATAACTCAAATTCATATTTTTCATCCAAAGCATTCCCAACAGGAATCCATTGGCGCTAAGCTCCGGGCAGCCGAAACCAGCGGAGGCCCGCAATGGACCTGAACAGCCTCAACACCTTCATCGCCATTGCCGAGACCGGCAGCTTCTCCGAAGCCGGCGAGCGCCTGCACCTGACCCAACCGGCGGTGAGCAAGCGCATCGCCGCCCTCGAACAGCAGCTCAATGCCCGGCTGTTCGACCGGGTCGGCCGCGAGGTCAACCTCACCGAGGCCGGCCGCGCCCTGCTGCCGCGCGCCTACCAGTTGCTCAACGTGCTCGACGACACCCGCCGGGCGCTGAACAACCTCACCGGCGAGGTCAGCGGCCGGCTGGTCCTGGCCACCAGCCACCACATCGGCCTGCATCGCCTGCCGCCGCTGCTGCGCGCCTTCACCCGGGCGCATCCGCAGGTGGCGCTGGATATCCAGTTCCTGGATTCGGAAGTGGCCTACGAGGAGATCCTTCATGGTCGTGCGGAACTGGCGGTGATCACCCTGGCCCCGGAAACCGCCGAACCGGTGCGCGCAGTCCCGGTGTGGGACGACCCGCTGGACTTCGTCGCCGCCCCGGAGCACCCGCTGGCCCGACAGGGCACGGTGTTCCTCGCCGACGTCGCCAAGCACCCCGCGGTATTCCCCGGCGGCAACACCTTCACCCACCACATCGTGCGGCGCATGTTCGAAGCCGAAGGGCTGACGCCGAACATCGCCATGAGCACCAACTACCTGGAGACCATCAAGATGATGGTCTCCATCGGCCTGGCCTGGAGCGTGCTGCCGCGGACCATGCTCGACGACCAGGTGGTGCGCCTGCCGCTGCAGGACATCCAGCTCAGCCGCCAGCTCGGCTATATCCTGCACACCGAGCGGACCCTGTCGAACGCCGCGCGCGCCTTCATGCGCCTGCTCGACGAACAGGCATTCGGCAACGGCACTCCAGCGGCCTGAAGCGATTCAGGTCGGACGCCACGGGTAGGCCCTCCCCTCTTTGCCGTCCGCGGCCAGCGCTCACCCGACCTGCATGCCAATGCCCTCGCGACTCAGCCCTCGCCGACCCACGCCTGCACCTCGACCTCCACGTCGACCCCCAGCGCCAGCCCGGCGGTCACCGTCGAGCGTACCGGCAAGGCCCCCTGCACATGACGCTGGTAGACCTCGTTGAAACCGGCGAAGTGGGCCATGTCCGACAGCCAGACGGTGACCTTCACCAGTTGGTCGAAACGCGCGCCACAGCTCTCCAGGGTCTCGCCGATGCGTGCCATCACCGCTTCGGTCTGGGTCTGGATATCGCCACGTACCACCTCGCCGGTCGGACTCATCGGCACCTGTCCGGAAAGAAACAGGAAGCCGCCGGCCCGCACCGCGCGGGAAAAGGGAAACGGCAGGCTGCTGGGGTAACGCTGGATGTCATCGCTCATCTGGATTGCCTCCTGTGGATGAAGCGCTAGGAAGAAAAGCTTTCGGCCGCGGAATCGGCGTATTCATGTAGCACTGCGATCAACCCTGGCTCATATCGACGCGCTCCGCCAGAAAGTCCAGGAACGCCCGCACGCGCAGCGGCAGATAGCCGCCCTGGCCGACGTAGACGGCGTGGACTTCCTCCAGGTCGCCTGGGTTGTATGCCTCGAGCACGGGAATCAGGCGCCCGGCGGCTATGTCCTCGCGCACCTGGAACGCGGCCAGCCGCGCCAGGCCCAGGCCGGCCACGGCCAGACGGCGCAGCGCCTCGCCATCGCTGGCCTGGGCGTTGCCCGACAACGGCACCACGAGTTCCTCGCCGGCGTCCCGCAGCGGCCAGCCGGAGCGCGTTCGCACATAGTTGGCGCCGAGGCGGTTGTGCCCCAGCAGCGCCTGCGGCGTGGCCGGCATGCCATGCCGGGCCAGATAGGCCGGCGCACCGACGATCAGCATGCGCGTGCTCCCCAGCTTGCGCGCCACCAGGCTCGAGCTTTTCAGCGGCCCCGCGCGCACGGCCACGTCGGTGCGCTGCTCGAGGATGTCGACGACCTCATCGGTCAGCACGATATCCAGCGTCACCTCGGGATGCTGCGCGAGGAACTCGGGCAGCAGCGGCAGCAGGAAGTGATGCCCGAAAGGCACGTTGGCGTTGACTCGCAAGCGCCCACGCGGCGCCGCGTTTTCGCTCGCACACCGCTCGGCCTCCTCCAGGTCGGCCAGGATACGCACCCCGCGCTCGTAGAACGCGCATCCCTCGGGTGTCAGTTGCAATTTTCGGGTGGAGCGGTTCAGCAAGCGGGTTCCCAGGCGCTGTTCGAGCCGGGTGATCAGCTTGCTGACTGCCGAGGGCGTCATGCCGCAACGTCGAGCGGCGGCGGAAAAGCCCCCCGACTCGACGACCCGGGCAAACACCTCCAGTTCGCCGGAACGGTTGACTTCAAGCCGGGCCATGGCGCCCTGCCTGATGATTTCGCTTCATAAATGATATTCCCCGCTACGGTCTATTTCCCTTAAATCTTTGAATTCATCATCAGCTACAGGATAACCACTGAATTCAACGACATGAAACGACCCATCGAAAGACTTCCCGCCGCGACCTCCAGCGCAACCCGGGCCTTCGCGCTCGCGACGAGCCTGTTGTACGCCTGCGCCGCGCCGGCCGCTTCCTGGACCGCCAGCTGGCAGGCCAGCCCGCAGCCGGTCTGGGCTGAGGACTTCCTGTTTCCCAGCAACGTGCCGGCCGAACTGCACGACCAGACGGTGCGGCAATTGGCGCGAATCAGCCTGGGAGGAACGCGCGTGCGCATCGTCCTGGCAAATACCTATGGAAGGCGCCCGATCCGGATCGGCCGGGCCACCCTGGCCAAACCGGGTTCCGAGCGCGCCGCGGTCGCCACCGGCAGCCTGCATGACGTGACCTTTGGCGGACGCCGGACGGCGACCATCGCGCCCGGCGCCACGCTACTCAGCGATCCGGTGGCGATGCCGGTGGCCGCGCTCTCGCAGGTGCTGGTGAGTCTCTACCTGCCGGCCGCCACGCCCATGGAAACCTTCCACTGGGACGGCCGCCAGACGGGCTGGATCGTCGCCGGCGAGCAGACCCAAAGCCACGCATTGCAGCTGGACGCGGCGGACAGCCAGAGCACCACCGCGCGCCTGCTGTTGACAGGTATCCTGGTTGAAACCGAAGCGGCAACGCGGACGCTGGTGACGCTCGGCGACTCGATCACCGACGGAGCCAGCGCCAGCCTCGACCGGAACAGCCGTTGGCCGGACTTCCTCGCCGAACGCCTGGCGCCGCATGGCGTCGCCGTGGTCAATGCGGGGATTTCCGGCGCCCGTCTGCTGAGCGACGGCATGGGCGCGAGCGCGCTGGCACGTCTGGACCGCGACGTACTGGCCCAGCCAGGCGCAAGCAGCATGGGGGTGATGCTCGGCATCAACGACATTGCCTGGCCCGGTACCGCTTTCGCCCGGAATGCCGCACCGCCCACCCTGGAAGCGCTGATCGCCGGCTACCGGCAATTGATCGAACGGGCGCACAACCGGGGTATCCGGGTCGTCGGCGCGACCCTCACGCCGTTCGAGGGCGCACTGCCCGGCACGCCGTTGAGCGATTATTACCATCCCGCCAAGGAAGCCCTGCGCAGGCAGGTTAACGAGTGGATCCGTCATGCCGGCGCCTTCGATGCGGTGATCGACTTCGACGCGGCATTGCGCGATCCGGAGCAGCCGTCGCGGCTCGCCGCGCGCTACGACTCCGGCGACCATCTGCACCCCAGCGACGAAGGCAACCGGGCGATGGCGGCCGCCGTCGACCTCGACGTCCTGCTGGACGAGGTGCCCGACGGCCTACCGGCGGAGCCCCGGGCCGATAGCGTAACGAAATGAAAAAAGGCGCCCGAAGGCGCCTTTTTTCGATCACCGCTGACGGTTACTGGTTGTCCAGTGCCGGGCGCTGGCCATTGATGGCGATACGCTTCGGCTTGGCTTCTTCCGGAACCAGCCGCACCAGGTCGATGTTCAGCAGGCCGTTGGCCAGCGAAGCCGCCTTGACCTCGATATGGTCGGCGAGGCGGAACGACAGCTTGAAGGCGCGCTGGGCGATGCCCTGGTGCAGGTAGGTCACGTTGTCCGTGGACTTCTCGCGCTTGCCGCCACTGACGGTCAGCACGCCGCGCTCGACCTGCAGGTCCAGGTCTTCTTCCTGGAAGCCGGCGGCGGCGATAACGATGCGATACTCGTCGTCACCGTGCTTTTCGACGTTGTAGGGCGGGTAGGTACTCCCGGCCTCATTGCGCAGGGCCGACTCGAACAGATCGTTGAAGCGATCGAAGCCTACGGAATGACGGAACAGCGGGGCGAGGGAAAAAGCGTTGCTCATTGCGAATCTCCTGAATTATCAGCAAGTACTCTGGTGCGGAACCCGTCTTCGGCATCCCGCACGAACTAGATAGGGATCGTCGGAAGTATTTCAAGAGCCTTGAGAACGACCGTTCGTCGTGCTCAGATCGAAACTCATCCTTTCGAGAACCGTCGCCATGGAACGCGCAATCCCGACCTTCCCCTGCCGCGATCTGGACAGCGCCAGCGCCTTCTACCAGTCCCTCGGCTTCCACCTTGGCGCTCGCTATCCGACCTACGCCATCCTCCAGCGCGGCGCCCTGGAGCTGCACCTGTCGCTGTTCGAAGCGCTCGAACCGAAGACCAACTGCAGCGCTGCCTACCTGCGCCTGGAGGACGTCCAGGCACTGCATCGCCAGGCCGTGGCCCTCGGCCTGGGCAGCCAGGGGATTCCACGCATCACGGCCCTGGAAGACCAACCCTGGGGCATGCGCGAATTCGCCCTGGTCGATCCCGACGGCAACCTGCTGCGGGTCGGCCAGGAGCTCGATGCGACGCCAGAGCAACACCGGGTTCGCCTGGCCAGCGGCGACGACGTCCCCGCGGTGGCCGCGCTCTGGCAAGCCAATGTCCGCGAAGCCGGAGAAACCCTGGATGCCGGCGACCAGCAGGCGATCCAGGCACTGCTCCTGGCCGCCTCGCGCAACCGCTTGCTCTGGCTGGCGGAGGCCCAGCAGCATCCCCGCGGTTTCGTCCTCGCCCACCTGTGGCAGATCGAGGACGGTCAGGCACGGGTGGGAGAGATCGCAGAGCTCTACGTACTGCCGCAGGCCCGTCGCCAGGGCCTGGCCCGGGAACTGGTGGGCAGTGCCGAGGAGGCCCTGCGCTCGCGCGGCGCCGGCCTGATCCGCGCGCAATCGGCCCTCGACGCGCCGCTGTCCAACCTGTTCTGGCAGGGCCTGGGCTGGGACGCCGACTACCTGACCTTCACTCGCTACTGACCTGGGGAGCATCATCATGCGCAACGTCATGCTGATCACCGGAGCCAGCCGCGGCATCGGCGCCGCCACCGCTCTGCTCGCCGCCGAACGCGGCTATGCGGTCGTCCTCAACTATCTGCGCAACCGCGAGGCCGCCGAAGCGCTGCGCCAGCGCATCGAGCGCCAGGGCGGCGAAGCCCTGGCGGTGGCGGCCGACGTAGCCGAGGAAGGCGATGTCGAGCGGCTGTTCGCCGCCATCGACGAACGTTTCGGCCGCCTCGACGTGCTGGTCAACAACGCCGGCGTGCTGGAAGCGCAGACGCGCCTGGAAAACATCGACGCGGCGCGCCTGCACAGGGTATTCGCGACCAACGTGACCGGCAGCTTCCTCTGCGCCCGCGAGGCGGTGAAGCGCCTGTCGACCCGCCACGGCGGGCGCGGCGGCAGCATCGTCAACGTATCCTCGATGGCCTCGCGGCTGGGATCGCCCAACGAATACATCGACTATGCCGCCGCCAAGGGCGCCATCGACAGCATGACCATCGGGCTGGCCAGGGAAGTGGCGGCGGAGGGTATCCGGGTCAACGCGGTGCGGCCCGGACTGATCGATACCGAGATCCACGCCAGCGGCGGCGAGCCCGGCCGTATCGAACGCCTGAAGGGCGGCATACCGCTAGGACGCGGCGGTACGGCGGAGGAAGTCGCGCGGGCGATTCTCTGGCTGGCGTCGGACGAAGCCAGCTACAGCACCGGCACCTTCATCGATGTCAGCGGCGGCCGCTAGGCCTGCTACGCAAGCTAGGCCGCCTGGCTGAACGACACCTGCAACAGCCGGTCGATGGCTTCGCAATCGCTTTCCCGGCGAATCCGCGCGAACAGCTCGACGGCTTCGGGATAGGTGCGCGTGAGCATGCCCAGCCACTGCTTGAGACGCCCCGGGGCATAGCGCGGGGCGAGCTTGCGCCGGGCCTGTAGCCAGAAGTCGCGCAGCAGCGGCAACAGCTCGCTCCAGGGCATCTCGTGGATTTCGCCGCCATCGCGCCAGGCGGCGATCTGCCGAGCCAGGCCAGGACGCGAGACCAGGCCGCGACCGAGCATGATGTCCTCCACCCCGCTGACCTCGCGACAACGCAGGTAGTCGTCGAGCGTCCACACTTCGCCATTGGCGAACACCGGCACGCGCACCGCCTCGGCCACCCGCGCCACCCACTCCCAGTGCGCCGGCGGCCTGTAGCCATCGACCTTGGTCCGGGCATGCACCACTACATGGGCCGAGCCGCCGTCGGCCAGGGCCCGCGCGCAATCCAGGGCGCCGTCGGGACTGTCGTAGCCCAGGCGCATCTTCGAGGTCACCGCAATCTCGCTCGGCACCGCGCGACGCACGGCGGCGACGATGTCGTGCATCAGCTCCGGCTCCTTGAGCAATACCGCGCCGCCGCGCGAGCGGTTCACGGTCTTGGCCGGACAACCGAAGTTCAGGTCGATCACCGGGGCGCCCAGCTCACAGGCGAACGCGGCGTTATCCGCCAGGCACGCAGGATCGGAGCCGAGCAACTGCACACGCATCGGCGTCCCGGCGCGGGTCCGGCTGCCGTCGCGCAGCTCCGGCGCCAGCTTGTGGAAAGCCGTGGCCGGCAGCAGGCGATCGGTGATGCGGATGAATTCGGTGACGCACCAATCGATGCCGCCGACGCGGGTCAGCACGTCGCGGAGGATTTCATCCACCAGACCTTCCATCGGCGCCAGGGCGATTTGCACGAACCACTACCTCGAAAATGACAGGCGGCGGATTCTAGAGAATCCGCCGCCCGGAACAAAGTGCGAATGCCTGCCGGCCGACGCACGACGGGTCAGGCCCCGGCGAGCAGAGCCTGGCCGTAGCCGTCGATGAACTCCGCCGGCATCCGCTTCGGCTTGCCGCTGGACAGTTCGATGCAGACGAAGGTGGTCTGCGCCCGCAGCAGCGTGGCGCCATCCGCCGGGCGTACCAACTGGAAGCGCCGGTTCATCCGCAGGCGCTGGTCGGACTCGACGATCCAGGTCGCCAGTTGCAGTTCGTCGCCCTCGTAGGCCGCGGCCAGGTAGTCGATCTCGTGGCGCAGCACCGCCATCGCCCGGTCCAGCCGGCGGTACTCGGCCAGGTCCAGGCCCAGCCGCTGCGAGTGGCGCCAGGCGCAGCGCTCCAACCAACTGACGTAGACGGCGTTGTTCGCGTGGCCGAGCCCGTCGATGTCCTCGGCGAGGACCCTGAGGTCGATCACGAACGGATCGGCGTAGTCCCAATTCATCAATGCTGCTCCAGGCTGCCGGCCAGTTCGCGCGCTTCCCTGGCCAGTTGTGTGATCTGATCCCAGGCCCGCGCCCGGATCAGGCTCGGCGGCGCCAGCCAGGTGCCGCCGACACAGGCGACATTGGGCAGGCGGAGGAAATTCAGCAGGTTGTCCAGGTTGACCCCGCCGGTCGGGCAGAAGCGGATGCCGGTGAACGGCCCCTTCAGGCTTTTCAGCATTTTCACGCTGGCAGTGCCATCGGCCGGGAACAGCTTCAGCGAGCGATAACCGTACTCCAGCGCCAGCAACACTTCCGAAGGCGTCATCACCCCGGGCAGGTATGGCAGGCCGGCATCCTCCGCGGCGGCGGCAAGGCGCGGCGTGCATCCGGGGCTGACGGCGAACTGCGCGCCCGCGTCGCGTGCCTCGAGAAACTGCTCGGTGTGAATCAGGGTACCCGCCCCCAGCAGGACCTCGGGCACCTCGCGATGGATGGCGGCGATCGCGTCCAGCGCCTGCGGCGTGCGCAGCGTCACTTCCAGCACCGTGACGCCGCCCGCATACAACGCGCGCGCCAGGTCGGGCGCCAGCGCCACGTCCTCGATCACCAGCACCGGCAATACCGGGCTGGCCTGCAGCAGGACCCGATCCAGCGGCAATGTCATGGGCATTCCTCGATTCGAAACGGCTCGCCCCGCCGGATCGCTCCGCGCGGGCCACAGCGCTTTTTACCGAAGAACCGAGGTCAGGACAACGACAACCCCTCTGCTACGCGCCTCAGGAAGCGCTCGCCGTCTTTTCCACGCGCCGGCAAGCGCGCATCGCCGGACGCTCCTCGAGCAGCGCCAGCAGCGACTCGCTCAGCCTGCGCTCGCCGAGCAGTCGGTGGTGGCCGCCGCCCGGCAGGCGCAGCAAGCGACTGGCCGGCCAGGCGGCATGGATGCGCTCGGCATTTTCCACCGCTACGCGCGGGTCGTCGTCGGCATGCACCACCAGTCCGGGCATTTCCAGACGGTAGCGCGCCACATCCAGGCACGCCGCGGATACGCCCGCCTGACGCTCGACCAGGCGGATGAAATGCGAGCGAGCCAGGGCCGGCAAACCGACGAAACGAGCGAACAGGCGCAACTGTTCGAGAATCCGCGACGGCGCTGAGACCGTCACCAGCGCTTCGCTGCGCAGCCCCATCTGGGCCGCCAGCAACGCCGCCGCGCCACCCAGGGAATGACCGACCACCGCACGCAGCGGCGGCAACTCGCCAGCGGCCTCCAGCAAGGCGTGGGCGAACAGCACCACGTTCGCCTCCCTGCCCGGCGAGCGGCCATGGGCCGGCGCATCGAGGGCATACACCGAATAACCCGCGCCAACCAGTTGCTCGATCAGATGGGCGAACTGTGTCGGCCTGCCGGCCCAGCCATGCAGCAGCAGGACTGCCGGCCCCTCGCCCCAGCGCAACACCGACAGCCCGAAGCGCAGAGTGACGCGCTCCGAGCTGGCCAGCAGCGGCAGCTCCCAATCCTTCGGCGGCCACTCGCCAGGCATCATGAACGCCCGACGCATACGCTCGGCCGTCCAACGCGGCGCGATGCGGCCGATCGTCCCGTTGAAACCGCGAATCCAGGTCAGGCTGCTCATCTCGTACCTCCTCAGTTCACCGCCTGCTTGGCGGCACGCAGAACCCGGTCGGACAGCTCGCCCGGCCCCAATGCCCGGGCCAGCGCCAAACCGCCAATCATCAACACCAGGTCGGCCAGGGCGACGTCGGTTTCCTCGGGACTTTCCGCCAGGCTGGCGACCATGATCTCGACATGCCTGCTCAAGACCTCGCGAAACCCCTCCGGCAGGCGCGCCACCTCGGCGAGGGTCGCCGGCAGCGGACAACCGGCGTCGACCTGTGCGTCCCGATGCTTGCGCGACAGGTAGAAGGCGGCCGCCAAGGCCCGACGCTCCTTTCCCGACAATCCGGGGTCGAGTTCACCGAGCAGTTCGCGGCGCTTGCCGAGCAATTGCTCGAAAGCCTCGAGCATCAGCGCATCCTTGCTCTGGAAGTGGGCATAGAAGCCGCCGACGGTGAGCCCCGCCGCGCCCATCACTTCCCCGACGCTAGGCTCGACGGCGCCCCGCTCGAGCAGGGCCTGGGTGGCGGCACCGAGGATGCGGGCACGGGTCTGGGTTTTCTTGTCGCTCATGACGGGCTCCGAAAATATTATGGATGAAATATTATATGCATAATAAAAATCGGCAAGCGTACGGCCGGACCGTCTGTCAGGAAATTCGAAAAGGGAAAAAACAAAAGGGCCATTCCAATTCGGAATGGCCCTATAGAGCCCCGCAGAGCGGGAAAAAGTGGCGTCCCCTAGGGGACTCGAACCCCTGTTACCGCCGTGAAAGGGCGGTGTCCTAGGCCACTAGACGAAGGGGACGAAACCTTCGTAGGAATCCGCAAAACCAACCGCGTATTCCCGGCAATTTGGTGGAGCTAGACGGGATCGAACCGTCGACCTCTTGCATGCCATGCAAGCGCTCTCCCAGCTGAGCTATAGCCCCGAATTCGCCATCAGGCGAGCGATCTTCCGATCGCTTCGACAACCTTCCGGTCATCGACACGCTCATCCATTGCTGGGACGGATGAACATGAAATGGCGTCCCCTAGGGGACTCGAACCCCTGTTACCGCCGTGAAAGGGCGGTGTCCTAGGCCACTAGACGAAGGGGACAATGAAACCTTCGAAAAGTAAGGCCAGCGATGCTGGCCTTGGAATGTGGTGGAGCTAGACGGGATCGAACCGTCGACCTCTTGCATGCCATGCAAGCGCTCTCCCAGCTGAGCTATAGCCCCAAAGTACCGCTGGATCGCTTCACTTCGTTGAGTTCGTCGTGAAGACGGGGCGCATACTAAGGGTGAGGCTTGAGGCTGTCAACATTATTTTTCATCGAAACCTAAAAAATTTTACCGGAAGAACAATCACTTACCTCCCCTCCCCAAAAAACGAGGCCCGCAACTGGGCGGGCCTCGTCATCGACTGTAGAAGAAAGCCGGTCAGCCGGGAATGGCGTCGCGGATCTTCTCCCATTCCTTGGTTTCCTTTTTCGACGCCCCGCCCAGCAGCTCCAGGGCCTGGCGCAAGCGATAGCGCGACAGGTCGGCGCCAAGGATCTCCATGGCGTCCAGCACCGAAACCGAGCTGGCATGCCCGGTGATGGCCGGGAACATCAGCGGCATCACGTCGCGCAGCTTGAGCTGGAGGTGTTCGGCGACAGCCTGGATGCAGCCGGTGATGCGTTCCTTCTCCCACTGGCGCAGGGATTCGAGTTTCCACAGCACCAGTTGCAGGACCTGGCGGACCTGGGTCGGATCGAGCTTCTTGTGTTCGAACAGCGAAGCGTCCAGCGGCACCCCGCCGCTGAAGAAGAATCCGGCCAGCGGCGCGATCTGGCTGAAGTTCTCCACCCTTCCCTGCACGTGCGGAGCGATCTTCATCAGGTATTCGGGATTCAACGCCCACTTCTGCACCTCACGGGCGAACTCCTCCACGGACTGCTCGCGGATCCACTGCCCGTTCAGCCAGGAGAGCTTCTCCAGGTCGAAGATCGGTCCGCCCAGGGAGACGCGCGACAGGTCGAAATGCTCGATCATCTCGGCGAGGGTGAATTTCTCGCGCTCGTCCGGCATCGACCAGCCCATCCGCCCGAGGTAGTTGAGCAGCGCCTGCGGCAGGTAGCCCATGCGTTCGTAGAAGGTGATAGAGGTCGGGTTCTTGCGCTTGGACAGCTTGCTCTTGTCCGGGTTGCGCAGCAGCGGCATGTAGCACAACTGCGGCTGCTCCCAGCCGAAATACTCGTAGAGCTTGATCAGCTTGGGCGCCGACGGCAGCCACTCTTCGCCGCGCAGGACGTGGGTGATGCCCATCAGGTGGTCGTCGACCACGTTGGCGAGGAAGTAGGTGGGCAGGCCGTCGGCCTTCATCAGCACCTGCATGTCCATGCGATCCCACGGAATCTCGACATCGCCGCGGAGCATGTCCGGCACCACGCAGACACCCTCGGTCGGCACCTTCATGCGGGTGACATGGGACTCGCCGGCGGCGAGGCGGCGCTGCACCTCATCCTTCGGCAGGTGCATGCAGTGGCCGTCGTAGCGCGGGGTTTCCTTGCGCGCCATCTGCTCGGCGCGAACCGCATCGAGGCGCTCGGGCGTGCAGAAGCAGGTGAAGGCATGGCCCTTCTCGACCAGTTCGTCCGAATACTTCTTGTAGATGTGCCCGCGCTCGCTCTGCCGGTACGGGCCATGCGGGCCGCCGACGTCCGGGCCCTCGTCCCACTCGATGCCGAGCCAGCGCAGGGCGTCGTAGATCTGCTGCTCGGACTCCCGCGTCGAACGCAGCTGGTCGGTGTCCTCGATGCGCAGGATGAACTGACCGCCGTGCTGACGCGCGAAGCACAGGTTGAACAGCGCGATGTATGCGGTACCGACGTGCGGGTCGCCCGTCGGCGACGGGGCGATGCGAGTACGAACAGTGGTCATGGAGACTCTCTTGCCAAGCGGAAGTTAAAACGGAAATTCAGGGGCGCGATGTTATCAGGCGGGCCGCCTCCGGCTCCAGTAAACGACCGGTGTCGGCCGGCAGGCGGCTGATCAGGAAATCGAGGAAGGCCTTGACCTTCATCGCCTGGAAACGCCGCGAAGGATAGACCGCATACAGTTCGCCGACCGGCAACGGCACGTCCGCCAGCAAACGCACCAGACGCCCGCTGTGCACGCTCTCCGCACAGATCAGCGCCGGTAGCGCGGCAATGCCGGCACCGGCGACCACCGCCTCGCGGGCGAAGGTGATGTTGTTGCAGGACAGCACCCGCTGGCAGGGCAGGCTGTCTCCGGAAAGCGGCCAGTAGCGCTGGGAGTCGGTGGACAGAAGGACCGCGCGATGCCCGGCAAGCTCGGCCACCGATGTCGGCGTGCCGTGCGCCGCCAGGTAGTCGGGGCTGGCGCAGAGCCAGCGGCTGGTAGAGAGCAGGCGACGGGCCACCAGGGTGGAATCCTCCGGCTGGCCGACCATGATCACGATGTCGACGCCCTCCTGCAGCGGATCGACGCTGCGCGAGGCCAGCTCGACCTCGGCGGTGATCTGCGGGTACTGGCGCATGAAGTCGCCCAGCAGGCTGGCGAGGAACATCTGGCCGAACTCTATCGGCGAGGTGATCCGCAGCAATCCCGACGGCGCCTGCTGCAGCTGCATGACCGCCTGCTCGGCCTCGGCGAAATCGTGCATGATCTGCCGGCAGCGCTCGTAGTAGGCCTGCCCTACTTCGGTCAGGCGCAACTTGCGGGTGGTGCGATTGAGCAGGCGCACGCCCAGGCGCTCCTCCAGCAGGGCGATGCGCCGGCTCACCGTGGACTTCTGCATGCCCAGGCTCTGCGCGGCCTGGGTGAAGCTGTGGTGCTCCACCACGCGGGTGAAGATCAGCGCATCATCAAGCCCCATTATTGTTCCCTATAAGCAACAAAGAGTCCGAAGTGTAGCGCCTATAACGTCCGGCGGAACACTGCTAGATTGGCCGAATTTTGCCGACGGAACACTCCACCCATGCCCGCCCAACTCAAACGTCGCCTGACCGTCTTCCTGGTGGCCGTCGGCCTGATCGCCCTGGCCTTCTTCCTCCACTGGTGGTTCATCGGCCGCCACGTGGAAAGCACCGACAACGCCTACGTCCAGGGCGAGATCACGCGGGTGGCCAGCCAGTTGGGCGCGCGGGTCGAGGAAGTCCTGGTGCGCGACAACCAGCACGTGGACAAGGGGCAGCTACTGGTACGCCTGGAAGACGCCGACTTCAAGCTGGCCGTCGAGCGCGCCCAGGCCGCGCTGGCCACCCGCGAGGCGGAACTGGCCCAGGCGCGCAGCAAGCTGGTGCAGCAGGGCAGCCTGATCGCCGCCAGCGCCGCCGACGTCAACGCCAGCCAGGCAACCCTCGGCCGCGCACAGATCGACCTGAACCGCGCCGAAGCCCTGCGCAAGCCCGGCTACGTTTCCGAGGAACGGGTCACCACCCTCACCGCCGACAACCATGTGGCTCGCTCGCAACTGGCCAAGGCCCGCGCCGACCTCGAGGCACAACGCGTCCAGCGCGACACCCTGGGCGCCGAGATCAAGCGCCTGGAAGCGCAGATCGCCAGCGCCCGCACCGAACTGGCGCAAGCCGAAATCAACCTGTCACGCACCCTGATCCATTCGCCGATCAACGGCCTGGTCGGCCAGCGCAGCGCACGCAACGGCCAGTACGTGCAGGTTGGTACCCATTTGCTGTCGCTGGTGCCGGACGAAGACATCTGGGTCCAGGCCAATTTCAAGGAGACCCAGGTCGGCCGCATGCGCGACGGGCAGAAGGCGCGCCTGACCTTCGACGCCTTCCCCGACACGCCTATCGACGGCCGCATCGATAGCCTGTTCGCCGCTTCCGGCGCGCAGTTCAGCCTGCTGCCACCGGACAACGCCACCGGAAACTTCACCAAGGTGGTGCAACGCATCCCGGTGAAGATCGTGTTCGAGGCCGACAACCCGCTGCATGGCCGCATCCGCCCCGGCATGTCCGTCGAAGCCGAGGTCGAGCTCCGTGACCGCTGAGGCGCTGGCCCGGCCGCTTGGCGAACCGACCCGGCGCGACTGGATCGCGGTGCTCAGCGCCATGCTCGGCGCATTCATGGCGGTGCTCGACATCCAGATCACCAACTCCTCGCTGAAGGACATCCAGGGCGCGCTGGCGGCGACCCTCGAGGAAGGCTCGTGGATCTCCACCTCCTACCTGGTGGCGGAGATCATCATGATCCCGATGACCGCCTGGCTGGTGCAGCTGCTCTCGGCACGCCGCCTGGCGGTGATGATCTCGGTGGGCTTCCTGGTGTCCTCGCTGCTCTGCTCGTTCGCCTGGAACCTGGAAAGCATGATCGTGTTCCGCGCCATGCAGGGTTTCACCGGCGGCGCGCTGATTCCGCTGGCGTTCACCCTGGCCCTGGTCAAGTTGCCGGAACACCACCGTCCGAAGGGCATGGCGCTGTTCGCCATCACCGCCACCTTCGCGCCCTCCATCGGACCGACCCTGGGAGGCTGGCTGACGGAAAACTTCGGCTGGGAATACATCTTCTATATCAACGTGCCGCCGGGCCTGTTGATGATCGCCGGGCTGCTCTACGGCCTGGAGAAAAAGGCGCCGCATTGGGAACTGCTGAAGAGTACCGACTACGCCGGCATCGTCACCCTCGGCATCGGCCTGGGCTGCCTGCAGGTTTTCCTCGAGGAAGGTCACCGCAAGGACTGGCTGGAGTCGCAACTGATCGTCAGCCTCGGCAGCGTCGCCCTGTTCAGCCTGGTCCTGTTCGTCATCCTGCAACTGTCGCGGCCAAACCCGCTGATCGACCTGGGCATCCTGCGCAACCGCAACTTCGGCCTCGCGAGCATTTCCAGCATCGGTCTGGGCATGGGCCTGTACGGCTCGATCTACGTACTGCCGCTGTACCTGGCACAAATCCAGGGCTACAACGCCATGCAGATCGGCGAGGTGATCATGTGGATGGGCATTCCCCAGCTGTTCCTGATCCCGCTGGTCCCGAAGTTGATGAAGCTGGTCTCGCCGCGCCTGCTCTGCGCCGCCGGCTTCGGCCTGTTCGGCCTTGCCAGCTTCTTCTCCGGGGTGCTCAACCCGGACTTCGCCGGACCGCAGTTCAACCAGATCCAGCTACTGCGCGCCCTCGGCCAGCCGATGATCATGGTGACCATTTCGCTGATCGCCACCGCCTACCTGCAGCCACAGGATGCCGGCTCGGCCTCGAGCCTGTTCAACATCCTGCGCAACCTCGGCGGCGCCATCGGCATCGCCCTGCTCGCGACCCTGCTCGACAGTCGCGCCAAGGTGTACTTCGACTATCTGCGCGAAGCCCTGGTGCCGACCAACCCGCAGGTCGACGAACGCCTCGCGCAACTCGCCGCGCAACTGGGCAGCCAGCAGGCGGCGCTGGGCAAACTCAGCGAGATCACCCACCAGCAGGCGATGATCATGGCCTACAACGATGCTTTCCATGTCATCGGCATGGTGCTCGCAGTGAGCATGCTCGCGGTGCTGCTGACCCGCTCGCTGCCGGCCGGCATCGGCGCCCGCGCCGACGCCGGGGCTCACTGAGGTTCAGACGTTGACCAGGCGCTCGCGCAGCGTCTGGATCTCGTCGCGCAGTTGCGCCGCCGCCTCGAACTCCAGGTCGCGGGCCAACTGGTACATCTTTTCCTCCAGTTGGCGGATGCGCTTGCTGATCTCGCTCGGCGAGCGCAGTTCGTTCTCGTAGCGCCCGCTCTCCTCCGCCACCTTGGCCACGCCCTTGCGCTTGCCGCGCGCGCCGGGCACCACGGCGCCTTCGAGAATGTCCTTGATGTCCTTGCGCACCCCCTTGGGCACGATGCCATGGGCTTCGTTGAAGGCGATCTGCTTGGCCCGACGCCGCTCGGTCTCGTCGATCGCACGCTGCATCGAGCCGGTGACGTTGTCGGCGTAGAGGATCGCCTTGCCGTGCAGGTTGCGCGCGGCACGACCGATGGTCTGGATCAGCGAGCGCTCCGAGCGCAGGAAGCCTTCCTTGTCCGCGTCGAGGATCGCCACCAGCGACACCTCGGGCATGTCCAGGCCTTCGCGCAGCAGGTTGATCCCCACCAGCACGTCGAACGCACCGGCGCGCAGGTCGCGGATGATCTCCACTCGCTCGACGGTATCGATGTCCGAGTGCAAGTAGCGCACCCGCACGTCGTGATCGCCGAGATAATCGGTGAGGTCCTCGGCCATGCGCTTGGTCAGGGTAGTCACCAGCACCCGCTCGTCCTTGGCCACACGCTGGCGGATCTGCGAGAGCAGGTCGTCCACCTGGGTCATCGCCGGACGTACCTCGATCTCCGGATCGACCAGCCCGGTGGGACGCACCACCTGCTCGATGACCCGCCCGGCATGCTCCGCCTCGTAGGGGCCCGGGGTGGCGGAGACGAAGATGGTCTGCGGACTCACCGCCTCCCACTCTTCGAAGCGCAGCGGCCGGTTGTCCAGCGCCGAAGGCAGGCGGAAACCGTATTCCACCAGGGTCTCCTTGCGCGAGCGGTCGCCCTTGAACATCGCACCGACCTGCGGAACGCTGACGTGCGATTCGTCGATAACCAGCAGCGAGTTGGCCGGCAGGTAGTCGTAGAGCGTCGGCGGCGGCTCGCCGGGGGCCCGCCCGGAAAGATAGCGCGAGTAGTTCTCGATGCCGTTGCAATAGCCCAGCTCGAGGATCATCTCCAGGTCGAAACGGGTGCGCTGCTCCAGGCGCTGCGCTTCCACCAGCTTGTTGTTGTTGCGCAGGTAGTCCAGGCGTTCCTTGAGTTCGGCCTTGATCTGGTCGACCGCCTCCAGCAGCGTCTCGCGCGGGGTCACGTAGTGGCTCTTGGGGTAGAAGGTGAAGCGCGGCAGCTTGCGGATCACCTCGCCGGTGAGCGGATCGAAGGCCGAGAGGCTTTCCACCTCGTCGTCGAACAACTCGACACGAATCGCCTCGAGATCGGATTCGGCCGGGAAGATGTCGATCACATCGCCACGCACACGGAAAGTCGCACGGGCGAAATCCATGTCGTTGCGGGTGTACTGCAGGCTGGTCAGTCGCCGCAGCAGTTCGCGCTGGTCGATGCGGTCGCCGCGGTCCAGGTGCAGGACCATCTTCAGGTAGGACGCGGGATCACCGAGGCCGTAGATGGACGACACGGTGGCGACGATGATCGCATCCGGACGCTCGAGCAGCGCCTTGGTCGCCGACAGGCGCATCTGCTCGATATGGTCGTTGATCGAGGAGTCCTTCTCGATATAGGTATCGGAAGACGGGACGTAGGCCTCCGGCTGGTAGTAGTCGTAGTAGGAAACGAAGTACTCCACGGAATTGTGCGGGAAGAACGTCTTGAACTCCCCGTAGAGCTGGGCCGCCAGGGTCTTGTTCGGCGCCAGGACCAGGGTCGGGCGCTGCACCTGGGCAATCACGTTGGCGATGCTGAAAGTCTTGCCAGAGCCCGTCACCCCCAGCAGGGTCTGGTGCGAAAGCCCCGCCTCCAGCCCCTCGACCATCTGCCGGATGGCTTCCGGCTGGTCGCCGGCGGGCTTGAAGCGCGAGTCGAGTTGGAACGTATCCATGAAAAACCTCGCAGGGAGCTGTGACGCCAAGGAAAATCCGGCGTCAGAAATAGCTGAAAGCATGCACCTAAATGTCGCCGCATGCATCAAGGGGTGTCTATAATAACCCCCCGTTTGCGCAACCCTTTGCGCCCCCGCATAACGGGTTGCGTTGCCCTCCTCTCTTCACACTCCGAGCAGCCGCAAAATGAGTCTGTTTTCTGCCGTCGAAATGGCACCGCGTGATCCCATCCTTGGCCTGAACGAAGCCTTCAACGCCGATACCCGTCCGGGCAAGATCAACCTGGGCGTGGGCGTGTACTACAACGAGGAGGGGCGCATTCCGCTGTTGCGTGCCGTGCAGGCTGCCGAGAAGGCCCGCATCGAGGCCCACGCGCCGCGCGGCTACCTGCCGATCGAAGGGATCGCCGCCTACGACCAGGGCGTACAGAAACTGCTGTTCGGTAACGAGTCCGAGCTGCTGGCCGCCGGCCGTGTGGTCACCACCCAGGCCGTCGGCGGCACCGGCGCGCTCAAGCTCGGCGCCGACTTCCTCAAGCGCCTGCTGCCCGACGCCACCGTGGCCATCAGCGACCCGAGCTGGGAAAACCACCGCGCACTGTTCGAAGCCGCCGGCTTCCCGGTGCAGAACTACCGCTATTACGACGCCGCCAGCAATGGCGTGAACCGCGCCGGCCTGCTGGAAGACCTGAATGCCCTGCCGGCCCGCTCGATCGTGGTTCTGCACGCCTGCTGCCATAATCCGACCGGCGTCGATCTCGAGCTGGACGACTGGAAACAGGTGCTGGACGTGCTCAAGGCCAAGGGCCACGTGCCGTTCCTCGACATCGCCTACCAGGGCTTCGGCAACGGCATCGAGGAAGACGCCGCCGCGGTGCGCCTGTTCGCCCAGTCGGGCCTGAGCTTCTTCGTTTCCAGCTCGTTCTCCAAATCCTTCTCGCTCTATGGCGAACGCGTCGGCGCCCTCTCGATCGTGACCGAAAGCCGCGATGAATCGGCCCGCGTGCTGTCCCAGGTGAAGCGGGTGATCCGCACCAACTATTCGAACCCACCGACCCACGGCGCCAGCGTCGTCTCCTCCGTGCTCAACAGCCCGGAACTGCGGGCCCTCTGGGAGCAGGAACTGGGCGAGATGCGCGACCGCATCCGCGACATGCGCCTGGCGATGGTCGAGCAACTGGCAGCCCACGGCGCCAAGCGCGACTTCAGCTTCGTCGGTCGCCAACGTGGCATGTTCTCCTATTCCGGCCTGACCGCCGACCAGGTCGAGCGCCTGAAGACCGAGTTCGGTATCTACGCCGTCAGCACCGGCCGTATCTGCGTCGCCGCGCTGAACAAATCGAACCTGGAGACCATCACCAAGGCCATCGTCCAGGTCCTGTAGGGAAAATGGGGAAGTCATCGGGAGAGGCTTGACTTCCCCTTTTTAATCAGTAACATACGCCTCGCTGTTCCGCGATAGCTCAGTCGGTAGAGCAAATGACTGTTAATCATTGGGTCCCTGGTTCGAGTCCAGGTCGCGGAGCCAAATTCAAAGCCCTCGGCACATGCCGGGGGCTTTTTCGTTATCGGGACGAAAGTTCGCCCCTTCAGTCGCACCTCACTCGATGACGATCCGCGCCCGGTTCTTCTCCAGCAACGCCGGGCCTACCCCTTTCACTTCCAGCAGTTGATCCACCGAGACGAACGGACCATGGGCCGCACGATACTCGAGGATCGCCCTGGCCTTGGCCTCGCCGACACCGTTGAGCCCCCGTATCAGGGCGGCCTCGTCGACCGTATTGATATTGACCTGCTCCCCCGGCGACACGGTCGTCGCAGGTGTCGTTGCGGCCAGCGGATTCTTGGCGACGGCGACCGGTGCGGCGGAAGCCGAAAACGGAAGACAGGCGAACAGGATGAGAAGCAGAGCGGATTTGATTAGGTGCATGGGTGCACTCCTTCAGAGATGAATGACCACGTAGAGGGCTTCATGCCCATCCACGAAACCACCTTATCGCCGTGGAACGCACCTGGATCGACAGCCCCAGCAAAGCAGTCGCTTCCTGGTCCGGCACCGGAAACATCGTACGGAGAAAACAAAAAAGGCCGCTAGGCGGCCTTTTCCGGAGAACGATGACTCAGGGTTCTCGCCGCCTCTGGCGATAGATCCAGTCGACGATTTCACCGTCAGGCGCATAGCCGCTGACGGTTTCCCGCAGCAACTGGCGAACCCGCGAGTAGTCGTCCTTCTCCACGGCGGCCAGCAACTGCTCCAGCACGACCTTGAAGGCCTCCCAGCTCAGGTGTTCCTCGTTGGCCCGCATGATCATCGGATGGTCGGTGGGATTCACGTTGTCACCGATCAGCAGCTCTTCGTAGAGCTTCTCGCCAGGACGCAGGCCACTGAACTCGATGGCGATGTCACCATGGGGCGAACGCTCGGAACGCACGCTCAGGCCGGACAGGTGGATCATCTTCTCGGCGAGCTCCAGGATCTTCACCGGCGGCCCCATGTCCAGCACGAATACATCTCCGCCCTGCCCCATCGAACCGGCCTGGATGACCAACTGCGCTGCCTCGGGAATGGTCATGAAGTAACGGGTGATGCTCGGGTGGGTGACCGTCACCGGGCCGCCGCGCTTGATCTGCTCGCGGAACAGCGGAATGACCGAACCGGACGAACCGAGGACGTTGCCGAAGCGGACCATGGTGAAACGGGTCTTGTTGACGTGATGCACGTCCTTCCGATCGCCGAACAGCACCGGTGCCGATTCGTTGCTGAGCGCCTGAAGGACCATCTCCGCCAGGCGCTTGGTGCTGCCCATCACATTGGTCGGTCGCACCGCCTTGTCGGTGGAAATCAGCACGAAGTTCTGCACGCCGACCTGCACCGCGGCCTGCACCGCATGCAAGGTGCCTATCACGTTGTTGAGAACGCCCTCGGCGATGTTGTGCTCGACGATCGGCACATGCTTGTAGGCCGCCGCATGGTAGACGGTATTGACCTTCCAGGTACGCATCACGTCCACCAGGCGCTCGGGATTGCGCACCGAACCGAGGATCGGCAACAGGTTCACCGAAAGCGACTCGCGCTTGATCCGACGCTCCAGTTCCTGATGGATGCTGTAGAGGTTGTATTCGCTGTGCTCGAACAGGATCAGCACGCTAGGCGAACAACTCATGATCTGCCGACAGAGTTCCGAACCGATAGAACCGCCCGCCCCAGTCACCATCACCACCTGACCGCGGATGCACCGTTCCAGCAGCTCCTTGCGCGGTGCGACGCTGTCGCGCCCCAGCAGGTCAGCGATGTCCACCTCCTGCAGGTCGTCCACCTTGACCCGGCCGCTGGCCAGGTCCATGAAGCCGGGCATGCTGCGCACGTGCAGCGGGAACGGCTCCAGGGACTCGAGAATCTCTCGGCGCCGGGCCCGAGTGGCGGAAGGAATCGCCAGGAGAACCTCCTGCGCGCCCGTCTCGTCGATCATCTGGCGGATATGCTTGGCGGTATAGACCCGCAGACCGGCGATGACCCGGTTGGCGATCTGCTTGTCGTCATCGATGAACGCCACCGGACGCATCGCCCGACCGAGACGCAATGCCGCAACCAACTGGTTGCCGGCCGCCCCCGCGCCATAGATGGCCACCCTGGGCAGGCCATCCTGGCGATTGAGAAATGGTACCGACTGCACAGCAGAGTACCAGTCGCCCATGAAATACTGGCGCATGGCCAGACGCAAGCCGCCGATCAGCAGCATGCTCAACCACCAGTAGTTGAACACCAGGGAACGCGGCACCACCGCCGGCGGGGAGCGGTACCAGTAGACCAGCAACGACAGGACCAGCGCGGAAATGGTGACGGCCTTGGCGATCGCGATAAGGGCGTCGTTGCCCAGGTAGCGCATCACCGCCCGGTACATGCCGAAGCGGATGAACAGGGGAATGGCCACCAACGGGGCGGCGATGAACAGCCAGGCATGGCCCTCGAAGGGGCTGATCATGTCTTCCGTGCCCAACCGCACCAAGAATGCCAACCAAAGGGAGAGCCAGACCAGCGCTACGTCGGCAAGGACCTGCAAGATCCTTTTATAACGACGCGGCAGCCCCAGCAGTCGAACACGCAAACCATCTATCATCCAGCTCTCCCCACTCCTTTCTAAACAGCTCACAAGCGTAACCAGATTAGCAAATCCAGATAGAGACAAGCACTGAAACGTCACACCAGGCCTGGGTTAGGCTCAAGAGGGGTGCGAAAGGTTCCAGAAGTCAAACCGTCTCCAGCGATCCGGCACGAAACCTCACGGCAATCAAGATCAGAGGCAAGTATGCAACAAACACACCTAGTAGCGCATCGACCATTCCCAAGCCAACTGCCAGAGCAAATGGAAAGAGCCAGAGAACATTTATGAAGAAAACTCCCAAGGTGACAGGCAAATGCTTTCCGAAGTATCGAGATGCGTACTGATACGCATGACTCCGATGGGCTTCATAAATGCGATCCCCACGAAGAAGTCTTCGTAATAAAGTAAATGTTGCATCGACGACAAAAATACCCAGAAGAATCAGCCAACTCCAAAAAAGCTCCGGGGCCACCCATGCTGCTTTGACGGAAAGCGCCCCCAGAACGACACCCAGGAATCCGCTTCCCGCATCTCCCATGAATATCTTTGCCGGAGGGAAGTTCCAAATCAAAAAGCCCAGAACGGCACTTGCAAGCACGGCAAGAACCCAAATCCCTTCATTATCCAGCCCCTTTCCCAGGCAGAAAAGAAGCAGTACACCGCCAAGGCAAACGGTTATGGCTTCTATACCGGCAATTCCATCGATTCCATCCATGAAGTTATAGAGGTTAAGCATCCAAACCAAGTATATGGCGGCCAATATATGACCAAACCACCCCATATCAAGGGTGGTACCTAGAAGAAGCAGCGGAGGAAAACCGCCCAGCCAATAAAGTATCCAGGATGCAGCTGCAAAATGCCCGAGAAGCCTCCAGCGGGCAGCGATATGTCCATGGTCGTCAAGGAAGCCAATAGTAGCGATACCAAGGCCCGCCCCGAATAATGCAATCACAAAAGTCCAATCGGCAACCCCTAAGAAACCCAGAAGCAGTATTGCCAGCAAAAAACTTATCACTATAGAGACGCCTCCTCCCCGTGGAGTAGGCATGGAATGGGAGCTACGGTCGTTGGGTACATCAATCACGCTATTGGCCAGCGCATATCTCCGCAAAATTGCCGTCAGCAGGAAAGCCAAGGCAGCTATTATAGGAAGAATAATTATTAAATTCATTCTTTAGAATCCAGAAAGTGGCGCGCCGTCTCCTTCAAAGCCTCATCGACGTTCAAAGGTGGATGCCAAGCCAAAAGTTCTTTTGTCTTGCTTATATCAACCTGCAAAGACCCAAGCAATCGCTGGGAGAAAGCACCCTTACCAAGCATTCTTGCTATAAACTTCATAAGAAAAACAGGCACAGGAAGCAGCCGGGCAGGCGCACCCAATGCAATCCCCATGCGTTTTAAAAGTTCTCTCGTGGAAAGATCTTCATCGTCGCTTACCAAAAATACTTGATTCGCGGCCGAAGGGTGCTCAAGGCAGGAGGTGATCAAATCGACAAGATTGGTCAACGCCACCAAGCTTCTTCGATTGTCAACCAGAAGGAAGGGAAGCGGAATCCTCTTATTAATAACCTTCATCATGTTGAGAAAATTGGCTTTGACGCCTGGACCATAAACCAAGACCGGGCGAATTATAACCACCTCGATTCCAGTTCTTGCTGCCAGATCCAGAAGACCTCTCTCCGCCTCTAGCTTAGACAGGCCATAGGGGTCAATCGGCCGGGGTTCGTCATCGGCTCTGTATGGACGCCCATCCTCTGTAGCTTCTCCATTGACCTTTATTGAACTGATAAATATGAAGCGCCGTACCCCCTTGCTCGCAGCCTGTCGCGCCAAGTTCAAGGTTGCCTCCACATTCACCTTGCGGAACTCCTGAAGTGGATCGGCAAGCGTTTCATTCATCACATGGACGCGCGCCGCGGCATGAATAACGATATCTACCGCCTGCAAGGCCTCGGACCAGTCAGTATCGGGACACAGGTCACCAGTCAATACAGACCGTACAGAAGAAGGAATGCGAGAGGATGTGCTTCGTGCAGCGGCAACGACTCCATGCCCCAGACGCTGCAACTGCTCCGACAAAGCCCTTCCAACAAAACCTGAGGCCCCTGTCACCAGGATTCTGCTCATGAGTCTCCCCTGTCTTTCTCCAGCAACCGTGTATATTCTCCAATCAAAAGATTGCTAATACGTTGACTGGAAAATTCTTTCTCCACTCGAATCCGAGCCTTTTCCCCCAGTTCCTTGCAGAGTCGCTCATCACCTAATAGCTGATCGATTGCCGCAGCCAACGCTTGAGAGTTTTTCACTGGCACAAGCAGGCCTGTCTCACCATTGACAATGGCATCGCTCAGACCATAGATATCCGAACCGATAGTCGGCACCCCCATGGCCGCGGCCTCGATCACCACAGTACCGAAACCCTCCCTGTAGCTAGGCAGGAGCAGCATATCCGCTATAGCCATGAACTTTTCCGGCTCATCAGAAAACCCCAAAAGAATAAGTCGCTCCTTGAGATCACTAGAAAAACCGGCCAAAAGCTCTTCTTCGCTCATCTCATGCGGCCCAAGGAGCATAAGAAAAACATCATGATTTCCGACTAAGCTCTCAAAAGCCGCCAATAACTCCAAAACACCCTTGTCTTGAGTAAGACGCCCAACAAAAAGCAGAGTCTTCGAGGCTCTTCCGATACCCAGGGAAGCTTTCAGAGAAACTCTTTCATTCAAGCTATAACGCGAAGCCGCGAAACGTTTCAGATCAATTCCGGCAAGCGACCCTTCACCAATAACCGAGATATCGTCATCATCTGCAACACCGCTATCGATGATGAATTTGCGCTGCGAAATACTATCCGCATAGCAATGAGTATTGAGAAGCGCTATAAGCTTGTCACTGCCTTTGGAAAGAAGATATTTCAAACCTTTTAAACCCACCCAAGGCTGCCCCGTAAAAGTATGCAAACGGATGGGCACGAAGGCAAGCTTTCCTGCTAGCGCACATAACAAACCTGCCTTTGGAGTGGTAGAGTGAACGATGTCAAACCGCTCTTTTCGAAAAAATCGCCAGAGTTTATACAAAGCCAGGAGATCGCTAAGCGGAGAAATTTTTCTTGGAATTACAATAGAAGCATAACGGCAATTATCAATATTTTTAGAAAGCTCTTTTTCACTAGCAACAATCGTGATCTCGGCCCCCGCATGGGCAAGTGCGGAAATTTGAGCTCTCAATTGGGTCTCAACAAAAAAAGTCACAGTAGAGACCCTGGCGATGCGCACGCCCTCAACCCCCTTTGAATTGAAATAGCTCAACGCCGGCCTTCCTTATCGAGAATAACTTCAGATATTTCTTTTGTTATATCACGGCTAGGCACATAACCTAATATATGGTTCAACTTATTGCATGAGTAATGAGTGCGCGCCACCAAGGAATCTATACGAGATGATGTCAGAGGAAACATCTTTATCCCCGAAAAAACGAAGGCGATCATTCTCGCCAACGCTTCTGGGAAGCGCAAAAAAGGTGGAGAGACTCCCTGCAATCCTGCCATCGCCTCCACTAGGCTCTCTTGTGTGCAATCATTGGAAATATTGAATATCTGATTCTTCGCTCTTTCCTCAAATGCGCAGAGCAGAAGTGCCTCGACAACATCGTCAACATGTACATAGGTAGAAACTGATCCTGGGGGCCCCACATAGAAAAAACAGTGCGCCTTGATCAATCGCGCCCATTGACGCAACGACCCGTTTGGCATTCCTGAACCATATACATTGGACGGCCGCAAAATAGAATAGCTGAAAACACCATTTTCGACGGAAGACATCACCAGTTCATCGGCAATCGTCTTGGTGCATTCATAAACTCCTACCGGAGCAGAAGCGGTTTCCTCCGTGACAATACGCTCGGAGTTGGCCTTTTCCAGAACAGGACCGTATGCACCCACACTGCTTAGTTGGACCCAATGCACTGGTATACCAGATTGGCGAGCACTTCTTTTCGCAGCAATGATCAGCCGTTCTGTTGCCTCGACGTGAAGAGCATGCATCTTGCTCTCATCCTGAAGCTCTCCGAGGCAGTTGAGAATAACCGTACAGTCGGACACCAGGAAGTCGAGATCGACCTCACTGTTGAGGAGGTCGACTTTCACACAATCAATCCCAACGATGGATTGCATCTTCCTTGAGGAGATTCGGACATTCATACCCCGCTTCCGCAGCTCCGAAACCACCTTGCTTCCAATGAAGCCGGCACCACCAGTAACCAAAATGTTCATGTTATATCCCAATGACTATCTCAACTCGCCTCGGCCCCAACTATCCCAATAACCCTTGGGCAGCCAAGTCTCGAATGGATCAGATACTAGTTCAATGTCTCTCTTTATATGTTTCAAAGGAAAGCAAGAAATCCCTCTTTCTCTCAAACTTTTAAAGAAGACCCCATCCCTGCCTACAAGAATTGTAACGTCATGGCCAGCCCGCCGAGCCCCATGAGCGAGGTCAAGCAAGTGTACATTGGCATCTCCCATGAAGTCCGAACGATTCAAGATATATGTGATCTTCAAAATCACTCCATCCTTGTTATATCGCAAGCTCCTACAAAAGCCTCAGATGTATGATTTTAACTTAATCAAATCAAGTTCTTGAGGTCCATCTTAACAGCCTAATATGAATCCAATGGAGCAACGGCGAAGCATAAACAATAGCTCGAAGCTTATCGACAAGAGGAATATTCTTGAAGAAGAGAATGCTGAGAATGGATCGATTTGCACGAAGAGTTTCTAAAGCAGCGAGCTTAGCCAACGAAGCGGAGACCGCTACCGAGAGCTCTCCCCTGTATCTCTCTAGATAAACACTATAAACAATGGATCTCTTCGAAATCATTTCGTTTTTTTTAGAAAACCCAACATCTCTCTTTAAAGAATTATTATCATGCAAACGATATAACAGAGAAACAACTGGAACATGGATAACATTCACGTCTTCAGCATAGGTGGCGTGACACTTAATCCACATATCCTCATTTCCAAGAACAGGCGGAATAGGAAAGACTCTCTCAGCAAATCTTCTATTGAAAGCTATTGTCCCCCCCGAAAGAGAACCTAACTCTCTATCCTTAGGAAAAACCATTCCATCTAGGTACTTAGTTTTTGAAAAAGTTCTATATTTACAGAGAGTAATAAAGTTCTCATCTTGATCCAGTACTGGATCTACTCGCGCTCTCAAGGTGTTAGGTACAAGTTTATCGTCACCAGCCAACAACACCACAACACCTCCACTAGACCTCTCATAGGCAAAATTGAAGGCATTGTTCTTACCTTTTTTTTCATTCTTATAGCACTTGAGAAAATTATATTTATTCCGCAGCTGCTCCATCAACTGCCACGTCCCATCCGTAGAAAAATCATCAACACAGACGACCTCAATAGAAAGCTTTTCACCCTGCTCAGAAATACTTTGGAGAGCCTCTTCAAGATGCAAAACTTCATTATAGACCGGCATCAAAATTGAAACATCTACACCCATGTCCTTTATCCTCTATCGCTAACCGGGCTACTCATAATATATTTTGACTTTTTTGCGAAAGCCGAAAAAACGGGAAAAAATACACAAAAATATATCGCCAGAGGAATAACATTAGAGAACTGGCTTCTAGGAAGAATGATAATCACCGAAACCAGGCAAGCCGCCAGGCCCAGAAAAAATGAACTGGAAAGGGTCTTGTTATCTAGGGTTTTCAACAAGAAACCAAAGCATGCTGAAAAGGCAGAAAATAGAAAAACCTGCTCGAACGACCATATATAAAACGTACTAGGTAGGCTCCATCCCAAACCTAGCCCTCCGAGATATGTAACAGGATCGAGGTGATATGCAAGATAGTCTGCATAACTCACGTCTTGCATGCGCAAGTCATAGAAGATTGATGCAAGCCTAGACGCACCAGGGACAAAATTCTGAATCGTAGCCACCAGAGGATAGTCAGAAACCTTAGTAGAAACATCAAAGACCATCAAGGATATCCCCTGATCATATAGAAACTTGGAGACAAACCCTAACCAACCACTATCTAAATTAACGGCCAAACTTCTTGCACTTAAAGAGCCAAACAAAACCAGGCTGAGAAAAAACAAAGAAAAGGCAGCCAGTACGCCAAACCAACTGACCTTATGGTTTATTCCATATGCCCAGAGCAGCATGAATAGAGAAATAACAAACCCTCCTCGCTGTCCTGCGAGCAAAGACAAAAGCCCCATGACAAACAACGAGAGTATTATTATTTTCTTCTCACGCTCTAGACAAAATGAGTAGCTCAAACCAAGTGCAATATAGAAGAGGCTTTTAAAAAACTTACCACCGGCATAAGCCTCGCCCTGAAAAGAATATAGGGACAGATAACCATCAGATGACGAAATCACATAATTCCTGTATTCTACATACAGATTTATCGAGCAGATAATGACAACCAAGAAAAAGATAACCATGCGAAGCATGGGAGAGAAATGCCCCCCTCCTTCCTCTACACCGCCAGAACTACCTAGCTTAAACTTGATATCCCGCCCCAGCACAGCTCCCATATACATTGAAAACAGGAATATCATCGATAAAAAGCCAAGCCTCACCCCATCATAAGGAGCTAGTTTATATGTAGCAAAAAAGTCTATTGCAAAAATATCAACATCGGGATTCAATATTTTTGAAAAAAACCGCCCAAAAATGAACACAGCCGTCGATACAAAAAAAAGAACTGTCAAAGAGGTGGGCTTAAACCCTAAAGAAAGGAATGAGAGAAAAATATAAACAAAAAGCGCAAGCACTATAAAAGCTATCGAAAGCTCATCAACATAGGAGCTTACATCAAAACTAAAAAAGTAACAGACAAAAAGGAAAACAAGAATCAAGAAGCCAAAGAGCAAAGTTTTAGAGCTCTTGATCACAACGCCCCCTTGATTAACCATAAAGTGAACCCTCTTTAAACATCATAGAGCAGAATAAAATCACCAGCCCTCTGCTCAACATGTTTTTCTTTTCCTATAGTGAGAAATAAGCACCGAAAGAAGAAGCCCAATAGATTTTCGGAAAAGGAAAGCTCCTTTCAATCCAAGTAATGCCCAGAAAACCAAGATAAGAGCCTGATTTTTTTCTTCGGAGAGCAAAATCAATGAGCTTGTCAAAGTGCAGAAAGAGGTAACCATATAAAGCTTAAGCCTAGGTATCTTACGCCACACCGAACACGAAAACTCAGTTCGGCAGAATAGAAAAACCCAAAACGCAACAGCAGTAGCTACCGCTGCACCAGCTGCTCCATAGAGAGGAACCAACAGATAATTACCACCGAAGCTAGTTAACGCAGCTAAAATAGAAGACAGCATAGAAAGACCGGTTCGGCGAGAAATGCTGATGCCGATCGCCGTTGCCTCTGAGAGAGCATAAAGTAAGGGAGAGGCCACACATACTGTTATCATGTACTGTATGGGCGCATATGCTTCAGGTAAAAAAAGTGGAACCATCCAAGAGAACAGCCCACTTATTATAAATATATAGAAAACGCACGCCAGTACATGCTCCGATATTTCATCAATTTTCTTTTCATCAACCCCCTCGGCAGCCCATTTGAAGACCGTTGGAGACCATATGATCGTAAAAATGTTTCCAAGAATACCAGCACCTGCTGCGATACTCACCGCTACTGAATATATCCCCAACTCTGAAAAGGTAGAGAAGGCACGCAAAAAGAGTCTATCCATGACATACAGTCCCCATGCCGCCACTCCGCCCACAACTAATGGTAGACCGAAACGCAACAACTCATGAAACTGTGTCTTGTACAACGTATAGGCATTCCATGGTCTCCATTCACCACGGGTATTCCAAGCAAAAATAGACATGATCGTAAACATAGATATTGCTTGCGCCACTAATAAACTTACAAAAGAGGCCGGTATGGAAAAAACAAAAAATGACGCAATGACGATCAAAAAAAGAATTTTAGGCGATATCTGAGTCAAAGAGAACGCAAGAGCTCTTTCCTGCATTCTCAGAATCAGGGAGAGGAAGCGAGAAACCAATGCAAAAACAAAACAAAGCATTGTCAGATAGGCAAGTAGACCATCGCTTTTCTCGTACATAAAATCAGAAAGTATCGATGCATCATAAAAAAACAAAAAAGAACAAGACAAAAGCAAAAAAAACAACCCGGGGAAAAGACAAGATTTCAATAATGCCGAGCGATTTTTTTCTTCGTGATATTCACGCACATAGGCTTGATCCAACCCTAGACAAAAAAGGAGAACACAGAAATTTGAGGCAACTTGAAGCATTGCAATCCGGCCAACATCTTCAGCGGAATAAAACCAAGTAATTATAGGGAGCGTTATCAGACCAAGAACAGCCGACCCGATAGAGCCTATAGCAAAAACCGCTATCTTCCGAGAAACCATTATTTTTCTTCTACTAAATATTCTACTTCTTTTATAAAAGACCTATAGTTCTGCTCAGAACTAAAATCTTTCTCTATTTTTTTACGTGCCGTTTCCCGCATTGTTTTCCTGTCTCCTCCCAGATAGAGTTTGGAAATTGAGCTACAGTACTCTTCGGGAGTAGGGTTTTCAGAAAGCAACCGCCCACAACTATTATCTATCAGAGATCTGATTCCACCTACACAAGGAGCAATTGCAGGAACGCCAGCACTCATCGCTTCCATAATGGAAACCGGCACACCTTCCGACTCGCTTGCATTAATAAAGAAATCAACAGCATTATTTAGGAAAAAAGCTTTCGCTTCTTTATTTTCGACTTCTCCCATAAAGTGAAAACTTACATTCTCAAGCTCTCCTAGTTCCGTCCTGGCTAGAGACTCGAGATCAAGCTTCAAAGCTCCTCCTCCCAAGTGGGTCCACTTTATTTTAATGGAGCGGTGTTCAAGGGCAAGAAGCCTCACAGTGGAAATGATTTTGTCAATTCTTTTTATAGGAATACATGAAGAAAGAGAGACCAGATGGAGTCCCTCCTCACTTACTTTTGAACCACCTTTGGGAATGGGTACACCTAACTTAGAAATCTTGAGTTTTTCATCGGCTGCAGAATAGCGCTCTTGATAATAATTTCTGCCTTGTTCGGAAAGAAGAAATACGGCATCAAAACAATCAACAAACTGTCGCTTCAGAGGCATATAGCCATGCGCGCGTCGCTCTTCGTAAAGATCGAACCCATGAGCTCTAGAGATTACTTTACCGATTAACCCTTCCTGCTTCAGCAAACAAGAAGCGTAAGCTTGTACATCATTCCAATAACAATAAACGACATCGATTTTTCCATTATTGGATACGAATTGGCGCAACGCCAACTCAGATGACTTGGTCAATGCCGACGCTTTTAATGCATAATATAATTTTAAAAAGCTGAACTCCCTTGCTTTTATCAAACATCGAATCTCTTTTATGAAGACAGCGGAAATAAGCGCTCTAAAAATCAAATTCAATCTCGATTTTTCTTGAATCGGGGTTGAGAGCGTTATATTCTCAGGCAGCCATCTTCTATCTTTTCCGCAAGTGGCGGGCAAAATATACACCTCGGAAAATGAGCTCTCAGCCCAAAATGCTATCTCATCTTCAATAAATTGCTCCCCAGGATAATAAGGGAAAGCATTTGTAAGTATGAGAATACTGCTCATTTGACGAGAGCCTTAACAATAGTCTCAATTGCTTCGCCAGTGAGATAAGGGTGCATTGGAAGACTCAATACCTCTTCTGCAACCATATCCCCAACTGGCAGATATGCTTTGTCGTTAGAAACCGCCGGCTGTTTATTCAGGGGGATAGGATAATGAACAGCAGTTGGGATACCTGCATCTTTAAGATAGCTCTGAACATTATACCGTTCATTCACACGAATAGTATATTGAGCCCAAGCACTAACATTATACGGCTCAATGTAGGGCATAGAGTCAAGCCCTGCAGCCTGCAATAAAGAACTGTAACGTTGTGCTACTCTTTGGCGTAACTGCATTTCCTCATCAAAAACTTCCATCTTTGAAAGAAGGATAGCTGCCTGCAAGGTATCAAGGCGGCTATTTACTCCCACCCGGATATGATGATAGCGACGGTCTTGGCCATGTCGAGCTATTTGGCGCATGACCTCGGCCAAGCCGTCATCTTCCGTGAAAATTGCTCCACCATCACCGTAACAACCCAATGGTTTACTAGGGAAAAAGCTGGTGCATGCAATTTTAGTCAAACTACAGGAGCGCCTTCCTTTATAGATTGCACCAAAACTCTGAGCAGCATCCTCAATAACAGGGATACCATACTCCGCTGCAATCTCATTAATCTCGTCAAAATCGGCACACTGCCCATACAACGATACAGGAATAATCGCTTTAGTTCTTGCTGTGATAGCTGCTTTCAGCAGCTTTGGATCTAGATTATATGAGCGAGGGTCAACATCGACATAAACCGGTGTTGCCCCTAGTAATGCAGCTGTTTCCGCAGTGGCTATATAATTGAATCCCGGGGTAATAACTTCATCGCCAGCCCCTACATTCAATGCCATCAGCGCAATCTGCAGGGCATCTGTCCCGTTAGCTACACTGATACAGTGCCGAACCCCGACATAATCGGCCAGCTTTTGCTCTAACTCAGCCACCTCGGGACCAAGTATATATTGTCCATGCTCAAGTACCCGGGCAATTGCGAGGTCGAGCTTATCTTTAATACGTGCCTGCTGCGCCCGCAGGTCAATAAAGTCAATCACGCCACCAACTCCTTCACCAGTCCATCTGCAGACAGTCGATACGTATCCCCAGTATGTGGACAAGTAGCCTTACCTTTTCCATTCACCGGCAAATCAAGTCTTTCACCGTACTCGCTCATCCAACCAACTTGTCGTGCGGGAACACCTACCATCAACGCATATGATGGCACATCTGACGTGACTACAGCTCCAGCCCCAATAAAAGCAAAGGAACCGATAGTTACCCCACAGACAATGGTGCAGTTGGCTCCCAAGGTAGCGCCACGTTTCACCAGTGTATTCAGGTACTCACTTTTTCGCTCAATTAGCGAACGTGGATTATGGACATTTGTAAATACCATACTCGGTCCACAAAAGACCCCTTCCTCTAGAGTAACATTGTCATAGACAGATACGTTGTTCTGAATTTTACATCGATCACCAATGGATACTTTATTTCCAACAAACACATTTTGGCCTAGAGAAACTTCCTTGCCAATTCTAGCCCCTGCACACACATGCACGAAGTGCCAAATTCGAGAACCGTCTCCAATTTGAGCTCCTTCGTCAACAATTGCGCTATCGTGCTGATAAAACCCCATAACATCACACCAATTTAGCCAAGAATGGGTGACCTTCTTCATTTTCAGCTTTTACTGCTTTGAGGGAGCGAATGGTTTCCACTGTCTCTACGCAATGACGTGCCTCCTCGATTCCGAAGCCTCCCCCAACAAGAATCGACTCATAACTGAGCGTATGCAGATCGGTAAAACCTTCTGAAAACTCGACTTCTACGCCATCACAAGTAATCGAGCGATAAGTAGGTTTTTTACCCTTAACAGAGGCGGGAAGATCATTGGCATCGATGGAAAGGAACCAGCGCACTCGCGCATTTTCATACTCAAGGTAACCTGTTGCCTTAGATTCATTTGAGTAGTGAACAACATTTCTTTGCAACCTACCGAATATGAAATGCAACATATCGTAGAAATGCACACCAATATTCGTGGCCACTCCAAAGGATTTTCTGGGATCGCCTTTCCAGCTTTCCATATACCACTTGCCGCGGCTAGTTATATAGGTCAGGTCAACCTCATGCTTGTGGGTTTTGGTGCCATTTTCCACCTTCTTCTTCAGATCAAGAATTGCTGTATGATGACGTAATTGGAGAATATTCCAAAGCCGACGACCGGTTTCATGCTCGACAATGGCAAGATCATCGAGCAATTCAGAACTAGGAACCAAAGGCTTTTCACAGATCACGTCGCAACCCAAACGGAGACCTGCTGTGATATGGGAATGATGCAAGTAATTAGGCGAGCAGACAGAGACAAAGTCTAAAGCTTGCTCAGGCCTACGCTTTAATCGCCAAGCATAGTCGTAAAATCGCTCAAACTCCGTAAAGAATTCACTCTGCGGAGAGATACTATCGATTATCCCAACGGAATCATTGATATCATAGGCACATGTCAATACATTTCCGGTATCTTTGATAGCGCGCATATGCCTGGGGGCAATGTAACCAGCAGCACCAATGAGAGCAAAACGTTTCATGAAATATCTCTGACGAAGTCAATGTCCGCAGCCAAGTAGCTACTTGACTACTGTGGGATCAGGCTTTGATTACCTTCTGCGATGGCGCCCGATATTTTCCACGACTATCTACAACCAGGCTGGCGTGAGCATGGATAAGATCGTAATCAAACCGATCATGATCAGTTGCTAACACAACCGCATCGAAACGAGAAAGCCTTTCGGCAGTCAGAGGCTCACTAGCAAGGTCAAAGTGATGCTCACGCATTTTGGGGAAACTGGGAACATGGGGATCGCTATAAGAGACAATGCCTCCTTTGGCCTGAATCAGTTCCATGATTTCAACCGAAGGAGACTCACGCATATCATCTACGTTTTTCTTATAGGCAATACCCAGTACCAAGACGCGACTGCCTTTAAGAGCCTTACCTCTTTCATTCAGCCCATCCATTAGCTTACTGACTACATACTCCGGCATAGCCTTGTTGACTTCACCAGAAAGTTCGATGAAGCGAGTATGCAAGCCATATTCGCGTGCTTTCCAGGTCAGGTAGAAAGGATCGATGGGAATACAGTGCCCTCCCAAACCAGGCCCTGGATAATAAGGGGTAAATCCAAAAGGTTTGGTCGCTGCAGCATCTACCACTTCAAAAATATCGATACCCATTCGGTCCGCGACTACTTTCATCTCATTGACCAGGCCGATATTCACCGCGCGATGAATATTTTCCAGCAATTTGGTCATTTCCGCAGCTTTGGTAGAGCTCACTGGAACTACTTTATCTATAGCCTGTTCGTAAAGAGCGACTCCAACTTCCAGGCATTCCGGGGTATGCCCCCCAATTACCTTTGGAATAGTGCGGGTTTCAAAATTCGGATTACCTGGATCTTCACGCTCTGGCGAATAGACTAGAAATATACTTTTCCCAACGACCAGCCCATCGGACTGAACCCTGGGTAGCAGCTCCTCCTCAGTGGTACCTGGATAGGTTGTGCTTTCAAGAGAGACGACTTGTCCTTCACGCAGATACGGCTTAATAGCTTCCGTCGTATTAACCACAAAACTCATATCCGGCTCGCGATATTTATTCAGCGGGGTCGGAACACAAAGAATAAGTGCGTCGCACTCTTTTGCCCGAGAGAAGTCGGTCGTAGCTTCAAAACCAGAAGAGCAAGCGTGAGAAATGCTTTCCGCGGATATATGCTCAATATAGCTTTCACCGGAATTCAGCCTTCTAACTTTTTCGGCGTCGATATCAATGCCAAGCACTCTAAAACCGATCGAATTATAACGCAACATAAGCGGGAGTCCGACATAGCCCAACCCCACGATCCCGACAAGAGCCTCTTTATTCTTGAACTTTCTAGTAACTTTTTCTCTCAGGTTTTCCATATTTCCATCTCAGCAAGTAGTAACAGGACCTATATGAACCACCTGTTATCATGACTACAGAACAGGGAGTCGCTAGCCAAACCCTCCCGACACTCCCTGTTTCCCTTACAGCGCATTTGACAGGATGCAGGTATCTTTGACCTGGCTAGCAAGATATCTGCTTGCGCCTTGTACTCCAAGGCTAGCCCTTTGAAGTACAAGGCTCGCCCCGCTAGGCAAAGGGTAACCTACCTGCCTTGTCACAGCTAGCATCACAGGCAAGACGAGCCATACCGCCAATCCGTTCGATTATATACAGCCTCTTCCTTCGATAAGCTGCTTGACTCTGGAAGAATCCCATGATCGAGCCCCAGCCTTGCTGGCTACTGACCGCAGAAATAGTCAAAAAATTGACTAGACCGCAGCGTTCCCCGTTGGACGCTAGAGGCGCTACCATCCGTTCAACAACGTTATCCGGAGCGAAAATGAATGCAGGATCACTGCTCATCCCCTTCAATAGAAAAGTGTTCCAGCTTCTCCACCTACTTAACAAAAGGAGTGCTTACATTTTTCCAGAAAAGGCCATGGGCTCGAAAAAAATAAAGGGAAAATATCGAATGATATGGCTTATTTTATGAGAGGCACAGCCGGATAGGGCGTCCCTGCCCATTCCAACCATAATTACCGCTTATTGCGATAGAGCGAATTAAACACGACAGCCACGACACCAACCGCACCACCGAGCAACAACCCCATCATGACGAGTAAAAGCTTCTTCGGCTTCACGGGAGAATCGGGCGTCTCAACCGAACCATCCTGACGGAACACAGCAACCTCGTCGGTGTTTACCCGTAAACTACTATAGAGTTTCTCCTGCTCCTGCAGAGTTCGTAAAGCAGGGATGAAAGGATCATCTGACACACGACTTTCCAAAGCCTCAATCTCTCCTCTAAGCGCCTTGCTGCCCCGCATATACATCAAGCTACCGTTCATGATAGCCGAAAGCTGCTCAGATACCTGCCCACTTATCATCGGAGGCTTTTCCAACCCCACAGCATCCGCGACTTTTAGAGCCTCTCTAAGTTGCACAATTCTATCTTCACGGCGTAACTTAGCAGTTTCACGTAGCGTTTGGATCCGCTGATCGACATCCCGAGCCTTGACCTCTATCTCACGGTGCGCATTCTTAACCATTTCTTGGACGGAATGTTCGGCCGTATCGGCAAGATAGCGACGGATCCACTCAGCGGCCAGCTCAGGATCTTCCTGTTCTACTGTTAGCCGATAGCGACTCGGCTGGGTCTTGTCTGGCAGAGTAATACTGATCTTTTCATTAAATACCCTATAGAGACTATCGCGCGACGCCGGCCTCTCACCTCCTAGCGACGGCAAGTAGACATTCTCGAAGAAGCGGTGCCGAGTCTCATCAGCTTGAAGATTGCGCAAGAACACGGAATAGACATCCTGAACCTTAAATGCCTGAAGACCCGACTCCTTGGTGCGCCCCTGGTTAAAACCGGCAACATTGCTCAGCGAGGGTGGCAACACGGCGATACTGGCTTCATAAACTGGCTTACTTGTATAGGCATATATAGCAGCAACAATGCCAAATATAAGAGCTACGACCAGGATAATCCACTTTCCCTTCCATAGAATCTGAAAAAGTCTTACGAGATCAATTTCACCGCCACCGTTTTTTTCTTCTTTCAACGCTACCATTATCGGAACTCCATAATCTGTCTTCTATAGCTCACGCAAGCCCCGAACTGAAGCTATTCGAAACGAGAAGCTACAACTCCACCGATGTGCATTATCACCAAGACAAAGAGAGTGCATATAAAAAACATGACATATCTCGACGCCTCCTCAAGTAGCACACCCTGTGCCAGAGATTATCTGTACAAGGAATTCTACGATAGACAGCCAAGAACACGCCTCAGTTCCGTAAGAAGTATTTTAGTTTTCTGAAGACTGATTGCTCGCTCAGTACAGCTGAGCATACGATTCAAATCGCGAAACAGCTTCAAAGAAAAAGCCCGGAGGTAACAAGCAAAATGATGGCAGAACGCAATCAAGATGGAAGGCCACTCTAACCAGTCGATCCGCTATGAGTCCTTGCGCCTCAGGCCATTGTCAGACCCCCCATCACTCGATGAAGAAAGCCGAGCAAGTAAGGAATCTCTCTCTTTCCGAGCCTTGGCAAGATCCTTCTCGATTGCCTTGATACGTATATTAGCTCGCGCTAAAAGTGACGAACCGGCCAATAGGCCAATGAAACCACCCAAGATGAACACCAAGGCAACATAGAGAACAACGGGCAGCTCGGGGGTAAGCAAACCGAACAGTTCGAAATGAGTAACCTGCCGGTTTTCCAATACCATAACTACTACGAGAAGAGCGATAAACAGCACTCCACCCATCAGCAGTATGCGCCTTATCCAAAGCATGAGGACTCCAATATCCGAATGGACCGATATCACTCCGGCTCGTTGACCCGATCCCGCAACTCCTTGCCCGGCTTGAAGTGCGGCACGAACTTGCCGTCGAGGCGTACCGACTCCCCGGTCTTGGGGTTGCGACCGACGCGCGGGGCGCGGTAGTGCAAGGAAAAGCTGCCGAAACCACGGATCTCGATCCGGTCCCCGGTCGCCAGGGCCTGGGACATTTGCTCCAGCATGGTCTTGATTGCCAACTCGACATCCTTCGCGGACAGTTGCCCCTGATGGGTAACGATCCGTTCGATCAACTCCGACTTGGTCATGGTTTTCCCTTCTTTTTCAAGCGGCTAGATCAGCTCAGGTCTCTTTTAGCATGCTGATCAGTCTTTGAACAGGTCCAAGAAGGGGAAAACGAAAAAGGGCGGCCTAGGCCGCCCTTTTTC
>NZ_KV819916.1:67469-95345 GCF_001815235.1 Pseudomonas sp. HMSC065H01
GAAAAAGGGCGGCCTAGGCCGCCCTTTTTCATGATGGATCAGAGACTTAGCCCTGATTCTCCATCTGAGCACGGATCAGATCACCGATGGTGGTCGGACCAGCGCTTTCTACTTCCTGCTTACGCAGTTCTTTCATTGCGTCCTTCTCGTCGTCGACGTCCTTGGACTTGACGGAGAGGCTGATGACGCGGCTCTTGCGGTCGATGCTGATGATCTTGGCTTCGACTTCCTCGCCTTCCTTCAGGACGTTGCGCGCGTCTTCGACGCGGTCACGGCTGATTTCGGAAGCCTTCAGGATACCTTCGATGTCGTCGCCCAGGCTGATGACAGCACCTTTGGCGTCGACTTCCTTCACGGTACCGCGGACGATGCTGCCTTTCTCGTGCAGGGACGCGTAGTTGGAGAACGGATCGTCTTCCAGCTGCTTGATGCCCAAGGAGATGCGCTCGCGCTCCGGGTCGACCGACAGGATGACGGTTTCCAGCTCGTCGCCCTTCTTGAAGCGACGTACGGCTTCTTCGCCGACTTCGTTCCAGGAGATGTCGGACAGGTGGACCAGGCCGTCGATGCCGCCGTCCAGACCGATGAAGATACCGAAGTCGGTGATCGACTTGATGGTACCGGAGATACGGTCACCCTTGTTGAACTGGCTGGAGAAGTCTTCCCACGGGTTGGATTTGCACTGCTTGATACCCAGGGAGATACGACGACGCTCTTCGTCGATGTCCAGAACCTGAACTTCCACTTCGTCGCCAACCTGGACGACTTTCGACGGATGGATGTTCTTGTTGGTCCAGTCCATTTCGGAGACGTGTACCAGGCCTTCCACGCCCTCTTCCAGCTCGGCGAAGCAGCCGTAGTCGGTGAGGTTGGTGACGCGGGCCATGACGCGGGTGCCTTCCGGGTAACGCGCCTTGATGGCAACCCACGGGTCTTCGCCCAGTTGCTTCAGGCCCAGGGATACACGGTTGCGCTCGCGGTCGAACTTCAGGACCTTGACGTCGATCTCGTCGCCAACGTTGACGATCTCGGACGGATGCTTGATGCGCTTCCAGGCCATGTCGGTGATGTGCAGCAGGCCGTCTACGCCGCCCAGGTCCACGAATGCGCCGTAGTCGGTGAGGTTCTTGACGATACCCTTGACCTGCTGGCCTTCCTGCAGCGATTCCAGCAGAGCTTCACGCTCGGCGCTGTTCTCGGCTTCCAGGACGCTGCGGCGGGAAACGACAACGTTGTTGCGCTTCTGGTCGAGCTTGATGACCTTGAACTCGAGCTCTTTGCCTTCCAGGTGGGTGGTGTCGCGAACCGGACGCACGTCGACCAGCGAACCCGGCAGGAACGCGCGGATGCCGTTGACGTCGACGGTGAAACCGCCCTTGACCTTGCCGTTGATGACGCCCTTGACCACTTCGTCGGCAGCGAAAGCCGCTTCCAGAACAATCCAGCTCTCGGCGCGCTTGGCTTTCTCGCGGGACAGCTTGGTCTCGCCAAAGCCGTCTTCTACCGCGTCCAGTGCGACGTGGACTTCGTCACCCACCTTGATGGTCAGTTCGCCCTGTTCGTTGTAGAACTGCTCGACCGGGATGACGCCCTCGGATTTCAGACCGGCATGGACGGTGACCCAGTCACCATCGATGTCGACCACGATGCCGGTGATGATGGCACCCGGCTGCATGTCGAGGGATTTCAGACTTTCTTCAAAGAGTTCTGCGAAGCTTTCGCTCATGTTCATACCTGTAGTCAAAGGCCCGGAAGGGCCCGATTCCGCATCACCAGCCAATGCGGTCAAGTCATTAAATGAAGCCGCAGGACAATTTGCTGGTTTCCTGCTAGCTTCTGATTGCACTCCCGAATGGGAATGCCCAGTTGGGTTGTTCTGCGATGGCGCCAGGCAAGTCGGGAGGCAACCCTCGCCGCACCTGCAAAACGCCACAACATAAGGTCTGGAATATTAGCAACCAGGCCCTGTATCGTCAATTCCCGCGCCAAAACCTCAGACGTCCCAGCCCTGCCGCTCGCAGTGCCGGATGATCGTCTCGACCACCGCCTCGATGCTCATTTCGGTGGAGTCCAGCAGGATCGCGTCATCGGCCGGTTTCAGCGGCGCGACCGCGCGCTGGCTGTCGCGCTCGTCGCGCTCGCGGATTTCTTCCAGCAAGGCAGACTGGTCGACATCCGCGCCCTTCGCCTTCAACTGTAGGTAGCGTCGACGCGCACGCTCCTCCGCCGAGGCGGTGAGGAATATCTTCAGAGGCGCATCGGGAAATACCACGGTGCCCATGTCGCGGCCGTCGGCCACCAACCCCGGCGCTTCGAGGAACGCCCGCTGGCGCTGCAGCAACGCATCGCGCACGGCCGGTAAGGCGGCGACCTGTGAGGCGCCGGCACCGACCTGCTCGGTACGGATCACATCGGTCACTTCCTCGCCTTCGAGAATGATGCGCTGCCCATGGCTGCCATCGGCAGCGACGAACTGCACATCGAGGTGCGCAGCCAGGACCTTCAGCGCCTCTTCATTGGTCAGGTCGACACCATGGTTGACCGCGGCGAACGCCAACAGCCGATAAAGCGCCCCGGAATCCAGCAGGTTCCAGCCCAGGCGCCGGGCGAGCAGCCCGGCGACCGTGCCCTTGCCGGCGCCACTGGGGCCATCGATGGCGAGCATCGGTACAGCGCCGTTCATCAATTGTTCTCCACGGCGACCCGGATACCGGTCTGGGCACACAGGGCGAGGAAGTTGGGGAAGGAGGTGGCGACGTTGGCGCAGTCGTGGATGCGGATCGGCCCGCTGGCGCGCAGCGAAGCGACGCTGAAGGACATGGCGATACGGTGGTCGCCGTGCGCCCAGACTTCGCCGCCACCGAACGCACCACCCTCGATGACGATGCCATCCGGGGTCGGCTCGGCCTTCACGCCCAGGGCCTTCAGGCCGTCAGCCATGACCTGGATACGGTCCGACTCCTTGACCCGCAGCTCTTCGGCGCCACGCAGGACGGTGCGCCCCTCGGCGCAGGCGGCAGCCACGAAGAGTACCGGGAACTCGTCGATGGCCAGTGGCACCAGGTCCTCGGGAATGTCGATGCCCTTGAGCCGCGCGGAGCGCACGCGGATGTCGGCGACCGGCTCGCCGCCGACCTCGCGCTGGTTTTCCAGGCTCAGGTCACCACCCATCAGGCGCAGGATCTCGATGACGCCGACGCGCGTCGGGTTGATGCCGACGTGCTGCAGGACCAGTTCCGAACCCTCGGCGATACTGGCGGCAACCAGGAAGAAGGCTGCCGAGGAAATGTCGGCCGGGACCTCGATATGGGTGGCGCTCAACTTGTGCCCGGATTCGACCTTGGCGGTGCTGCCCTCGAGCTCCACCGGATAGCCGAAGCCGCGCAGCATGCGCTCGGTGTGGTCGCGGGTCGGCGCCGGCTCGGTGACCGAGGTCTCACCCGCGGCGTAGAGCCCGGCGAGCAACAGGCAGGACTTCACCTGGGCGCTGGCCATCGGCATGTCGTAATGCATACCGGTGAGGCGCTGGCCGCCGCGAATGGTCATCGGCGGACGGCCTTCCGGCCCCGTCTCGATTACCGCGCCCATCTCGCGCAGCGGCTTGGCTACGCGATTCATCGGCCGCTTGGAAAGGGAAGCGTCGCCGGTCAGGGTGCTGTCGAACGGCTGGGCCGCCAGCAGACCGCTGAGCAGACGCATGGAAGTACCGGAGTTACCCAGGTAGATCGGCCCAGGCGGCGCCTTGAGGCCGTGCAGGCCAACGCCATGGACGGTGACGCGGCCGTTCTGCGGCCCCTCGATCACCACTCCCATGTCGCGGAACGCCTGGATGGTTGCCAGTGCGTCCTCGCCCTCGAGGAAGCCCTCCACTTCGGTGGTGCCTTCGGCCAGGGAGCCGAGCATGATCGAGCGATGGGAAATCGACTTGTCGCCCGGTACCCGGATGGTTCCGGACAGGCTGCCGCCCGGCTGGGCCAGATAAATCAGGTCGTTGTTGTGCATGGCGTCCACATAGGCCCGACGGGCCAGGATTTTGCTGAAATGCTCACGGGCTACCCGGGCGCGCGTGAAAACGCCCAACAACTGGTGCCCGTCCCCAGTGTCGACGGCCTCGCGCAGCGCGTCGAGGTCGTCACGAAAAACATCCAGTGTACGCAGCACCGCCTCGCGATTGGCGAGAAAGATGTCGTGCCACATCACCGGGTCGCTGCCGGCGATCCGTGTGAAATCACGGAAACCGCCGGCGGCATAGCGGAAGATCTCCAGGTTCTCGCTGCGCTTGGCCAGGGAGTCGACCAGGGTGAAGGCCAGCAGGTGAGGCAGGTGGCTGGTGGCCGCCAGAACCTCGTCGTGATGCTCGACCTCCATGTGCTCGACGTCCGCGCCCAGCGCGCGCCACAGGCTGTCGACCAGCGCCAGCGCGTCGGCATCGGTCTCCGCGGAGGGCGTGAGAATCACCTTGTGCCGGCGGAACAGGGTCGCCTTCGCCGCGGTCACTCCGCTCTGCTCGGAACCCGCGATCGGATGCCCCGGTACCAGGTACCGCGGCATCCCGCCGAACGCGGCACGCGCGGCACGCACGATATTGCCCTTGGCGCTGCCAACGTCGGTCAATACAGTCTTGCCCAGGTCGAGATTCGCCAGGTCGGCCAGCACCCGCTCCATCGCCAGGATCGGCACCGCCAACTGGATCACGTCGGCGCCGACGCAGGCGCGGCCAAGATCCTCCTCGCAACGGTCGACCACGCCGAGCTCCACCGCCAGGCGGCAAGACTCGGTATCCCGATCCACGCCGACCACTTCGCGGAACAACCCTTTGCTCCGCAACCCCTTGGCGAAGGAGCCGCCGATCAGGCCCAGCCCCACCACCACCAGGCGGCCCAGCTTAGGGGTCGACTGTTGCAGCGGCGTGACCTCAGTCATGCGCCAGCACCTTGCCCAGCGCCTGGAGGAAACGATCGTTCTCTTCCGGCAGCCCGATGGAGACGCGCAGGAAGGTCGGCATCCCGTAGCCAGCCACCGGACGCACGATCACGCCTTCGCGCAGCAGCGCCTGGTAGACCGGACCGGCATCGCGAGCCAGATCCACGGCGATGAAGTTGCCCTTCGAGGGAATCCAGGACAGGCCCAACGCGTGGAAGCCATCCTCCAGCTGCGCCATGCCGGAATCGTTTAGGCGGCGACTCTGCGCCAGGTAGTCATGGTCATCCAGCGCCGCGCAGGCAGCCGCCAGGGCCAGGCTATTGACATTGAACGGCTGGCGCACACGGTTGAGCACATCGGCCACCGCCTTGCTCGAAAGCGCGTAGCCGACCCGCAGCGAAGCCAGGCCATAGGCCTTGGAGAAGGTCCGCGAGACCAGCAGGTTGGGATGGCGCGCCAGGTAGTCCAGGCCATCGGGCAGCTCGTCGCCCTCGGCGTATTCGATATAGGCCTCGTCCAGCACCACCAGCACCTCCGCCGGCACCTGGGCGAGGAACCGCTCCAGGGCGTCCGCACCGAACCAGGTCCCGGTCGGGTTGTTCGGGTTGGCGACGAACACCACGCGAGTTTGCCCATCGATGGCGGCGAGCATCGCTTCCAGGTCATGCCCCCAGGCGCGCGCCTTGACCGCCCGCCCCTCGGCGCCCACGACCTGGGTGGCGATCGGGTAGACGGCGAAGGCATGTTCGCTGAACACGGCGTTCAGACCAGGCGCGAGGTAGGCACGGGCGACCAGGTCGAGAATGTCGTTGGAGCCGTTGCCCAGGGTCACCTGCGCCGCATCCACCGCGCAACGCTCGGCCAGCTTGCGCTTGAGTTCGAAACCGTTGCCGTCAGGATAACGGGTCAGTTCCGCCAGTTCGGCGCGGATAGCCTCCAGCGCCTTTGGGCTCGCACCCAGCGGGTTCTCGTTGCTGGCGAGCTTGACGATCGCCGCAGGGTCGATGCCCAGCTCGCGGGCCAGTTCATCCACCGGCTTGCCAGGGACGTAGGGCGACAGCTTTTGCACCCCCGGCTGGGCCAGGGCAAGGAAATCGGACATGGATAGTTCAGCCTCGACGCGGGACGGGGCATTCATCGATGACCCGTCTCTTCGGAATGACAGCGCGCTCAGAGCACCGCTTTCGGATAGGAGCCCAGGACCTTCAGGGCGACGGCTTCCTGGCCGATCTTCTCCAGGACGTCCTTGATCAGCGGTTCTTTATGGTGGCCGACGAAATCGATGAAGAACACGTAGGTCCATTTGCCGCTGCGCGACGGGCGGGTTTCGATGCGGGTCAGGTCGATACCGTTGTTGTGGAACGGTACCAGCAGCTCGTGCAGGGCTCCCGGCTTGTTGCGCATGGAAACGATGATCGAGGTCTTGTCGTCGCCGGTCGGCGGAACCTCCTGGTTGCCGATGATCAGGAAGCGCGTGGAGTTGTCCGGGCGGTCCTCGATCTTCTCGTGCAGCTTGCTCAGGTCGTACAGGCTGGCCGCCATGTCGCCGGCGATCGCTGCCGAATTCCACTCGCTCTTCACCCGCTTGGCCGCGTCGGCGTTGCTCGACACCGCCACCCGCTCGACGCTCGGGTAGTGCGAGTCCAGCCACTTGCGACATTGCGCGAGGGATTGGGCATGGGAATAGATCCGGGTGATGTTGTCGGTCTTGGTGGTTTCGCCGACCAGCAGGTGATGGTGGATACGCAACTCGACTTCGCCGCAGATCACCATGTCGTGCTCGAGGAAGCTGTCGAGGGTATGGTTGACCGCCCCCTCGGTGGAGTTTTCCACAGGCACCACGCCGAAGTTCACCGCGCCGGCGGCGACCTCGCGGAACACCTCGTCGATCGCCGCCATCGGCGTGCTGATCACCGCGTTGCCGAAATGCTTGAGTGCCGCGGCCTGGGTAAAGGTGCCCTCGGGTCCGAGATAGGCCACTTTCAGCGGCTGCTCGAGCGCCAGGCAGGACGACATGATCTCGCGGAACAGCCGCGCGACCTCTTCGTTGTCCAGCGGCCCCTTGTTCAATTGCATGATGTGCTTGAGCACCCAGGCTTCGCGCTCGGGACGGTAGAACACCGGCGCCTCGCCCTCGCCCAGGGTCTGGGTCTTCACTCGCGCCACGTCCTGGGCGCAACGGGCACGCTCGCTGATCAGCTCGAGCAACTTCTCGTCGAGGCTGTCGATGCGCAGGCGCAAGGCCTTGAGCTGGTCCTGGTCCGCCATCAGCCGTGCTCCTTCTCGAACTCCGCCATGTATGCGACCAGCGCCTCGACCGCGTCCAGGCCAAGGGCGTTGTAGATGGAAGCGCGCATGCCGCCGACCGAGCGGTGGCCTTTCAGGTTGAGCAGCCCGCGCGCCTCGGCGCCTTCCAGGAACGGCTTGTCGAGACGCTCGTCGGCCAGGCGGAACGGCACGTTCATCCAGGAGCGGGCGCTCGGCTGGATCGGGTTGGTGTAGAAGTCGCTGGCATCGATGGTCTTGTACAGCAGGTCCTTCTTGGCGCGGTTGCGCTGCTCCATCGCGGTCACCCCGCCCTGCTCCTTCAGCCATTCGAAGACCAGGCCGGACAGGTACCAGGAGTAGGTCGCCGGGGTGTTGTACATGGAACCGTTGTCCGCGGCGATCTTGTAGTTGAGCATGGTCGGGCAGACGCTGCGGGCGCGGCCGAGCAGGTCTTCGCGAACGATCACCACCACCAGGCCGGACGGGCCGATGTTCTTCTGCGCCCCGGCATAGATCAGGCCGAAGCGGGACACGTCGAGCGGGCGCGAGAGGATATCGGAGGACATGTCGGTGACCAGCGGCACGTCGCCGGTCTCGGGAATCCAGTCGAACTCGAGGCCGCCGATGGTCTCGTTGGAGGCGTAGTGCACATAGGCCGCGTCCTTGGTCAGCGTCCACTCGTTCTGACCCGGAATGGCGAAGTAGTCGTACTCCTTGGCGCTGGCCGCGACATTCACGGTGCCATAGCGACGAGCCTCCTCGATGGCCTTCTTCGACCAGATACCGGTATCGATATAGTCGGCGACGCCATCTTCGGGCAGCAGGTTCAGCGGAATCTCGGCGAACTGCTGGCTGGCGCCGCCCTGCAGGAACAGCACCTTGTAGTCCGAGGGAATGTCGAGCAGGTCGCGCAGGTCCTGCTCGGCCTTGCTGGCGATGGCCACGTAGTCGTCGCTACGGTGGCTCATTTCCATGACCGAAAGGCCCTTGCCCCGCCAGTCGAGAAGCTCGGCCTGGGCACGTTGCAGAACTGCGTCGGGAAGCGCCGCGGGACCGGCGCAGAAATTGAAGGCTCGCTTGCTCACATCCACTCTCGCTATAGGTAGGGCGGATAGCCGTGAGTTATCCGCCGAGGTCATCGGCCGGGCGGGCGTAGGCGCCCGCCCCGAGCCTTACTCTTCGTTGCCTTCCGCTTCCGCCGCGGGCTCGGACTCGGCCGACTCGCCCAGAGATTCGGCAGCTTCCTCCCCTTCGGGCAGGTCCTCGTCATCTCCGCCCGACGGCTCCTGGACACGCTCCAGACCGACCAGTACCTCGTCGCTGGCGAGCTTGATCAGGGTTACGCCCTGGGTATTGCGGCCGGACAGGGAGACTTCGTCGACACGCGTCCGCACCAGGGTGCCCTGGTCGGAAATCAGCATGATCTCCTCGCCTTCCTGGACCTGTACCGCGGCGATCAGCGCGCCGTTGCGCTCGTTGGTGACCATGGCGATCACCCCCTGGCCGCCACGGCCGCGACGCGGGAACTTGCTCAGCGGGGTACGCTTGCCGAAGCCGCGCTCGGAGGCGGTGAGGATCTGCGCCCCGGACTCCGGAATCAGCATGGAGATCAGCTGCTGCCCCTTGCCCAGGCGCATGCCGCGTACGCCGCGGGCGTTGCGGCCCATGATGCGCACCACGCTCTCGGCGAAGCGGATCACCTTGCCGGCGCTGGAGAACAGCATGACTTCCTTGGCGCCATCGGTGATCGCGGCGGCGATCAGGGTGTCGCCCTCTTCCAGCTTGAGCGCGATCAGGCCGCTGCTGCGCGGACGGCTGAACTGCACCAGCGGGGTCTTCTTCACGGTACCGAAGGCGGTGGCCATGAAGATGTAGGCGCCGGTCGGCTCGGCCACCAGCTCGGCGGTCTCGCCCTCGACTTCCTCGACCTCGGCGGCCTCGACCACCTCGCCCTCGAGCACCGCGCCTTCGGCTTCGTCGAGGTCGTCATCGGCGCCACCGTTCTGCTGCAGCGCCTCCAGGTCGATCTGCAACATCGCGGTGATCCGCTCGCCCTCATCCAGCGGCAGCAGGTTCACCAGCGGCCGGCCACGCGCGGTACGCGAGGCTTCCGGAATCTCGAAGGTACGCAGCCAGTAGACCTTGCCCTTGCTGGAGAACAGCAGGAGGGTCGCATGGCTGTTGGCCACCAGCAGGTGTTCGATGTAGTCCTCGTCCTTCATCCCGGTGGCGGACTTGCCTTTGCCGCCGCGACGCTGCGCCTGGTAGGCGGCCAGCGGCTGGGACTTGGCGTAGCCGCCGTGGGAGATGGTCACCACGCGGTCTTCCTCGGTGATCAGGTCGGCGATGGTCAGGTCGACCTGGGAAGCCACGATCTCGGTGCGGCGAGCATCGCCGAATTCGGCCTTGACCGCTTCCAGCTCCTCACGGATCACCTCCATCAGGCGCGCCGGGTTGGTCAGGATGCGGATCAACTCGCCGATCAGGTTGAGGATTTCCTGGTATTCGGAGAGCAGCTTCTCGTGCTCCAGGCCGGTCAGGCGATGCAGGCGCAGCTCGAGGATCGCCTGGGCCTGTTCCGGCGACAGGTAGTACTTGCCGTCGCGCAGGCCGTACTGCGGATCCAGGTCTTCCGGGCGACAGGCGTCGGCGCCGGCACGCTCGACCATCGCTTCCACCGCGCTGGACTCCCAGGCAGTGGCGATCAGGCGTTCCTTGGCCTCGGCCGGGGTCGGCGAACTCTTGATCAGCTCGATCACCGGGTCGATGTTCGACAGGGCGACCGCCTGGCCTTCCAGGATGTGCCCGCGCTCGCGGGCCTTGCGCAGCTCGTAGACGGTACGCCGGGTCACCACTTCGCGGCGGTGGCGGACGAACACTTCGAGCATGTCCTTCAGGTTCAGCGTGCGCGGCTGGCCGTCGACCAGGGCCACCACGTTGATGCCGAACACGCTCTGCAGCTGGGTCTGGGCATAGAGGTTGTTGAGGACCACCTCGCCCACCTCGCCGCGACGCAGCTCGATGACCACGCGCATGCCGTCCTTGTCGGACTCGTCGCGCAGCTCGGAAATACCCTCGATCTTCTTCTCTTTCACCAGCTCGGCGATCTTTTCGATCAACCGCGCCTTGTTCAACTGGTACGGCAGCTCGGTGATGATGATCTGCTCGCGACCGCCGCCCTTCTCCATCTCCTCGACGACGGCGCGGGCACGGATGTAGATGCGCCCGCGACCGGTGCGGTAGGCCTCGATGATCCCGGCGCGGCCGTTGATGATGCCGGCGGTGGGGAAGTCCGGACCGGGGATGTACTGCATCAGCTCATCGACGGTCAGGTCGGGGTTGTCCATCAGCGCCAGGCAGCCGTCGATCACTTCGCCGAGGTTGTGCGGCGGGATGTTGGTCGCCATACCCACGGCGATACCGCTGGAACCGTTGACCAGCAGGTTGGGAATCTTGGTCGGCATGACCGCCGGGATCTGCTCGGTGCCATCGTAGTTGGGCACCCAGTCGACGGTTTCCTTTTCCAGGTCCGCCAGCAGTTCATGGGCCAGCTTGGCCATGCGCACTTCGGTGTATCGCATGGCTGCGGCGTTGTCGCCGTCCACCGAACCGAAGTTGCCCTGGCCGTCTACCAGCATGTAGCGCAGCGAGAACGGCTGCGCCATGCGCACGATGGTGTCGTAGACCGCGGTGTCGCCGTGCGGGTGGTACTTACCGATCACGTCGCCGACCACACGGGCGGATTTCTTGTAGGGCTTGTTCCAGTCGTTGCCCAGCTCGCTCATGGCATAAAGCACACGGCGGTGCACCGGCTTCAGGCCGTCACGTGCATCCGGCAGGGCCCGCCCGACGATCACGCTCATCGCGTAGTCGAGATAGGACTGTTTCAGCTCGTCTTCGATATTGACCGGGAGAATTTCTTTGGCCAGTTCGCCCATGAGAAGCCTGGTTCCTTTTTCTGGTGGAACTTCGCCGCCTCGATCCTGAGGCAAACGAAGTAGGTCGGCGCATGCCCGAGCAGCGCCAACTCACTACAAATCAACGACTTGAGTCAAGGATTCGCGCACTCTCGAGGCCCCTCCGCGGGGCGCTCGAATAACCGTCGGAGCTTACCACAGCCCACGCCCCAGCCCAAGGCAAAGGCCCTGGCGGGGACGACCTCCAGTCGCCTCGTTCAATGCAGGCGCTTGCGGCTCATCAGGGCGGCCATGCGCTCGGCGTCGGGACGCTCGACGACGCCACGCTCGGTCACGATGGCATCGATAAGGTCCGCCGGGGTCACGTCGAATACCGGATTGTAGGCATCGACCTCGGCCGCCACCCGTCGCCCGCCGATTTCCAGCAGTTCGCGACCGTCGCGCTCTTCGATCGGGATGTCCTCGCCGCTCTCCAGGTTCATGTCGATGGTCGAACTCGGCGCCACCACCATGAAGCGCACGCCGTGGTGCATGGCGTTGACCGCCAGCTGGTAGGTGCCGATCTTGTTGGCGACATCGCCATTGGCGGTGATGCGGTCGGCGCCGACGATGACCCAGGTGATGTTTTCGGTCTTCATCAGGTGCGCGGCGGCCGAATCCACGTTCAGGCTGACCGGGATGCCTTCGTTGGCCAGCTCCCAGGCGGTCAGTCGCGAGCCCTGGAGCCAGGGCCGGGTTTCGTCGGCGTAGATGCGATTGACCAGGCCTTCCAGGTGCGCGGCGCGGATCACCCCCAGCGCGGTGCCGAACCCGCCGGTCGCCAGGGCGCCGGTATTGCAGTGGGTGAGGATGTTCTGCGGGCTGCCCTGCTGCTTGCGGATCAGCTCCATGCCCAACTGGGCCATGGTCAGGTTGGCCTCGCGGTCGCTTTCATGGATGGAGATCGCCTCGGCTTCCAGCACCGCCAGCGGCTGGTCGCCCTCTTTCATTCGCTCCAGACGGTCGCGCATGCGGTTCAGCGCCCAGAACAGGTTGACCGCCGTGGGTCGCGAGTCGGCCAGCAGGCGGAAGTCCTCCTCCAGCGCGGCGCGCCAGTCGCCGCCCTGCGCCAGGCGCGCGCGGGCGCCAAGGACGATGCCGTAGGCGGCGCTGATGCCGATGGCCGGCGCGCCGCGCACGACCATATCGCGAATGGCCTTGGCCACCTCGGCCGCCGACTCGTGTTCGAGCCAGACCTCCTCCTGGGGCAGCAGGCGCTGATCCAGCAACCGCAGCGTACCGTCCCGCCACTCGATCGCCTTGACCCGCTCGGCCGCCAGCAGTCGCTCTCGCATGCACACACCTCTCGCTGAATCACGGAAAAGCTGCGGATTATAACGAGCCCCAGCCGCGGACGCTCGGGTATACTTCCGGCTTCCCGCTCTGCGCCCAGGATGCGCCGCCATGCCCAACGTCCGTAACCCCTTCGACCTCCTCCTGCTGCCGACCTGGATCGTCCCCGTGGAGCCCGCCGGGGTGGTGCTGCGCGATCACGCGCTGGGCATCCGCGACGGCCAGATCGCCCTGGTCGCGCCGCGCGAGCAGGCCATGCGCCATGGCGCCACGGAAATCCGCGAATTGCCCGGCATGCTGCTCGCCCCCGGCCTGGTCAACGCCCACGGCCATTCGGCAATGAGTCTGTTCCGCGGTCTCGCCGACGACCTGCCGCTGATGACCTGGCTGCAGGACCACATCTGGCCGGCCGAAGGCCAATGGGTCAGCGAGGATTTCATCCGCGACGGCACGGAGCTGGCCATCGCCGAACAGGTAAAGGGCGGCATCACCTGTTTCTCCGACATGTACTTCTATCCACAGGCCATCTGCGGCGTGGTCCATGACAGCGGGGTACGCGCCCAGGTGGCGATCCCGGTGCTGGACTTCCCGATCCCCGGCGCCCGCGACAGCGCCGAGGCGATCCGCCAGGGCATGGCGCTGTTCGACGACCTCAAGCACCACCCGCGCATCCGCATCGCCTTCGGCCCGCACGCCCCTTATACGGTGAGCGACGACAAGCTGGAGCAGATCCTGGTGCTCACCGAGGAACTCGACGCCAGCATCCAGATGCACGTCCACGAGACCGCCTTCGAGGTGGAGCAGGCCACGGAGCGCAACGGCGAGCGCCCGCTGGCCCGCCTGCACCGCCTCGGCCTGCTCGGCCCACGCTTCCAGGCGGTGCACATGACCCAGGTGGACGACGACGACCTGGCGATGCTGGTGGAAACCAACAGCTCGGTGATCCACTGCCCGGAATCCAACCTCAAGCTGGCCAGCGGCTTCTGCCCGGTGGAAAAACTCTGGCAGGCCGGGGTCAACGTAGCCATCGGCACCGACGGCGCGGCGAGCAACAACGATCTCGACCTGCTCGGCGAGACCCGCACCGCGGCGCTGCTGGCCAAGGCCGTGTACGGCCAGGCCACCGCCCTCGACGCCCACCGCGCGCTGCGCATGGCCACCCTGAACGGCGCCCGCGCGCTTGGCCTGGAGCGCCTGATCGGCTCCCTGGAAGCCGGCAAGGCCGCCGACCTGGTGGCCTTCGATCTGTCCGGCCTGGCCCAGCAACCGGTCTACGACCCGGTTTCGCAACTTATCTATGCCAGCGGCCGCGACTGCGTGCGGCACGTCTGGGTCGGCGGCAGGCAACTCCTCGACGACGGCCGCCTGCTTCGTCACGACGAACAGCGCCTGATCGCCAGGGCCCGCGAATGGGGGGCGAAGATCGCCGCCAGCGACAGGTCCTGAACCGCGGCGGGCCGGCCCGCTGCGACAAACTGACATAGGAAGGCGAACCGCCGCCGGCCCCATCCCTCCGCCAAAGCTGGCAACATGAAGGATTGGATTCCGCCGCCGCGGCCCTTCCCCCAAAGGCTTCACTCTTCAACGGGAACGATTATGAGCAACGTCGACCACGCCGAGATCGCCAAATTCGAGGCACTGGCCCATCGCTGGTGGGACCGCGAGAGCGAGTTCAAGCCGCTCCACGACATCAACCCGCTGCGCGTCAACTGGATCGACGAGCGCGCCGGCCTGGCCGGCAAGAAGGTGCTCGACATCGGTTGCGGCGGCGGCATCCTCAGCGAAGCCATGGCCCAGCGCGGCGCCAACGTCACCGGCATCGACATGGGCGAAGCGCCGCTCGCGGTGGCGCGCCTGCACCAGCTGGAATCCGGCGTCGCCGTCGACTACCGGCAGATCACCGCCGAGCAGATGGCCGAGGAAATGCCCGGGCAATTCGACGTGGTCACCTGCCTGGAGATGCTCGAACACGTGCCGGACCCGGCCTCGGTGATCCGCGCCTGCCACCGCCTGGTCAAGCCGGGCGGACAGGTTTTCCTCTCGACCATCAACCGCAATCCCAAGGCCTACCTGTTCGCGGTGATCGGCGCGGAGTACATCCTCCAGTTGCTGCCGCGCGGGACCCACGATTTCCGCAAGTTCATCCGTCCGTCGGAACTCGGCGCCTGGTCGCGCGAGGCCGGTCTCGAGGTCAAGGACATCATCGGCCTGACCTACAACCCGCTGACCAAGCACTACAAGCTGGCCAACGACGTCGACGTCAACTACATGGTCCAGACCCAGCGGGAGGCGTGAAGCGCATGCGGCTCAAAGCGGTACTGTTCGACATGGATGGCACCTTGCTCGACACGGCGCCGGACTTCATCGCCATCACCCAGGCCATGCGTGCCGCCCACGGCCTGCCGCCGGTGGACGAGCAACGGGTGCGCGACGTGGTCTCCGGCGGCGCGCGCGCGATGGTTGCCGCGGCCTTCGGCCTGTCGCTGGACAGCCCGGAACTGGAACCCCTGCGCCAGGAGTTCCTCGACCGCTACCAGGAGCATTGCGCGGTTCTCAGCCGGCCCTACGACGGCATCCCCGAACTGCTTGCGGCGATCGAGAAAGCCGGGTTGATCTGGGGCGTGGTGACCAACAAGCCGGTGCGCTTCGCCGAACCGATCATGCAGCGCCTGGGCTACGCCGAGCGTTCCAGGGTGCTGGTCTGCCCGGACCACGTGACCCGCAGCAAGCCCGATCCCGAGCCGCTGCTACTGGCCTGTAGCCAGCTCGGCATCGATCCGTCGAGGGTGCTGTTCATCGGCGACGACCTGCGCGACATCGAATCCGGCCGCGACGCCGGAACCAAGACCGCGGCGGTGCGCTACGGCTACATCCACCCCGAAGACAACCCCGCGCACTGGGGCGCCGACGTGATCGTCGACCACCCGCGCGAACTCATCGACGTTCTCGACCGCGCGCTCTGCGACTGCTGATCCGCAGCGCCGCCGACAGACAACGACCCGCCGCCAGGCGGGTCATGCATTCAAAGGATTCGACATGTTCCAGTACTCCGCCCGCCCCGACCTGCTGAAAGACCGCGTGATCCTGGTCACCGGCGCCGGCCGCGGCATCGGCGCCGCCGCCGCCAAGACCTTCGCCGCCCACGGCGCCACCGTGCTGCTGCTGGGCAAGACCGAGGAGTACCTGAACGAGGTCTACGACGCCATCGAGGCCGCCGGCCATCCGCAGGCCGCCGTGATCCCGTTCAACCTGGAGACCGCCCAGCCGCACCAGTTCGAGGAACTGGCGGCAACCCTGGAGAACGAGTTCGGCCGCATCGACGGCCTGCTGCACAACGCTTCGATCCTCGGTCCGCGCTCGCCGATGCAGCAGATTTCCGGGGAGAACTTCATGCGCGTGATGCAGGTGAACGTCAATGCCATGTTCATGCTGACCACCGCCATGCTGCCGCTGATGAAGCTCTCCAGCGACGCCTCGATCATCTTCACCTCGAGCAGCGTGGGCCGGAAGGGCCGCGCCTACTGGGGCGCCTATTCGGTATCGAAGTTCGCCACCGAGGGCCTGATGCAGACCCTTGCCGACGAACTCGACGGTACCAGCGCGATCCGCGCCAACAGCGTCAACCCCGGCGCCACCCGCACCAGCATGCGCGCCCTCGCCTACCCTGGGGAAAACCCGCTGAACAACCCCACCGGCGAGGAGATCATGCCGGTCTACCTGTACCTCATGGGGCCGGACAGCGCCGGCGTCAACGGCCAGGCCTTCGACGCCCAGTGATTCCCCGGCAGCCTCGCCGCCCGGCGAGGCTGCCCTGTCCTTCTTTTCCCTCTTCCAGCCCGGAACTTCCCATTCTTTTTGCATATTTTTCCCACTGAGTGGGAAAGTGGTTTCATTTTCCGGGAAATCGCCTTCACCCTGTGGGTCAAGGAGTTCCCATGTCGAAGCATTCCCCCACCGATCGCCTGCTGCAGATCCTCATTGCCCTCGGCCAGGCTCCCGAAGCCCTGTCTGCCAAGGAGCTGTCGCTGACCCTGGAGCAGCCGCTGAGCAGCACCTACCGGCACCTGAAGACCCTGTTGCGCTGGGGCCTGGCCGAAGAACAGGCCGGCCAGGGCCGCTACCTGCCCGGCCCGGCCTGCCTGCAACTGGCGAAGAAATTCGATCGCGAGGCCTCGCTGATCGGTCTCGCCAAACCGGAACTCAAGCGCCTGGCCGACCTGAGCCAGGAGAGCGTGGCGCTGATGGTGGCCAGCAACCAGCAGGCGATCTGCCTGGAACTGTTCGACAGTCCGCAGCCGCTGCGCTGCTGCTACCAGAAAGGGCTGGCGCAGCCGCTGTTGCATGGCGCCTCGGCCAAAGCCCTGCTGGCGCACCTGGAGGACGAACGGCGCGAGGAGCTGTACCTCGCCCAGGAACTCTCCGCCGAGCGTATCGACAAGCTGGAGCAGGAACTCCGGCTGATCCGCGAACAGGGCTACGCCGTCAGCCAGGGCGAGATCGACGAAGGCGTCTGGGGCATCAGCGTACCGCTGCTGGACAGCCGCCAGCGCCTGCACGGCGCCCTCAGCCTGATGGCCCCCGCCTTGCGCGCCCAGTCGCGCAGCGAACGCTTGCGGCAATGGACCCTCGACGCCGCCGCGCGACTTTCCGCGCGGCTGGACTGACCGACAGGAGTTTCGATGTACCCCGCCCCCGACATGAGCCTCTGGCAAGGCCGGATCGATAGCCAGGAAGGCGCCGACGCGCGGCGCTGGCACCAATGGATGCGTCCCTACGCAGACGACGCCGAAGCGGCCAGCGTGCTGCTCGGTTTCGCCAGCGACGAAGGCGTGCGCCGCAACCAGGGTCGCCAGGGCGCGCGCCACGGACCGCCAGCCTTGCGTCGCGCGCTGGCCAACCTGGCCTGGCACGGCGAGCAAGCGATCTACGACGCCGGCGACATCGTCGCCGGCGACGATCTGGAAGCCGCCCAGGAATGCTACGCGCAACGCGTCGCCGACCTGCTCGCGCGCGGCCACCGGGTGGTCGGACTGGGCGGCGGCCACGAAATCGCCTACGCCAGCTTCGCCGGCCTCGCCCGCCACTTGAGTCGGCATGAGCGCCTGCCGCGCATCGGTATCCTCAATTTCGACGCGCATTTCGACCTGCGCCACGCCGAACGGGCCAGCTCCGGCACGCCGTTCCGCCAGATCGCCGAACTCTGCCAGGCCAGCGACTGGCCGTTCGCCTACTGCTGCCTGGGCATCAGCCGCCTGAGCAACACCGCGGCGCTGTTCGACCAGGCCCAGCGCCTGGGTGTGCGCTACCTGCTGGACCGTCAGTTGCAGCCGTGGAACCTGGAACGCAGCGAAGCCTTCCTCGACGGCTTCCTGCAATCCGTCGACCACCTCTACCTGACCGTTTGCCTCGACGTACTCCCGGCCGCCCAGGCGCCCGGCGTCAGCGCGCCCTCGGCGCACGGCGTGGAGATGCCGGTGGTGGAGCACCTGGTCCGCCGCGCCAAGGCCAGCGGCAAGCTGCGCCTGGCTGACATCGCCGAACTCAACCCGCAACTCGATAGCGACCAGCGCACCGCCCGGATCGCCGCGCGCCTGGTCGACAGCCTGGTCAACTGATCGCCCTTTCGCCCACACAACAACAATAGAGCCACGCCATGCCGACATTGCACCTGGACGCCCTGTCCACCACCGCCCTCGCCCTGCTCCTGCTCGCCCTCGGCAGCCAATTGAAGAAGCGCAGCCGCTGGCTGACACGTCTGTGCGTACCGTCGCCGGTGATCGCCGGCTTCGGCTTCGCCTTCCTGGTCTGGCTGCTCAGGGATCGCGGCTGGCTCGACATCGGCCTCGACACCAGCCTGCAGACACCCCTGATGGTGGCGTTCTTCACCACCGTCGGCCTCGGTGGCAGCCTCGGCCTGCTGCGCAAGGGCGGCAAGACCCTGCTGGTCTACCTGTCGGCCTGCTGGGCGCTGGCGATACTGCAGAACCTGATCGGCGTCGGCAGCGCCGGACTGCTCGGCCTCGACCCGTTGCTCGGGATCATGGCCGGCGCGGTCTCGCTGGAAGGCGGCTTCGGCGCGGCGGCGGCCTTCGGCCCGGTTGCGGAAGGGCTCGGCGCCCAGGGCGCGACCACCGTGGCGCTGGCCTCAGCCACCTTCGGCATGGTCGCTGGCGGGCTGCTCGGCAGCCCGGTGGCGCGCTGGCTGATCGAACGCAACCGCCTGCCGGTGCAGGCGGAAAGCGACAATCGGCTGGAAGCCCTCGGCCAGCAGGAGCGACGCCAGCATGCGGCGGCCACGCTGGACGGCAATCTCCTGCTGCGCCTGCTGACCTGCGTGCTGCTGGTAATGGTGCTCGGCTTCTGGCTCGGCGACGCGCTCGAGGAACGCCTGGGCCTGGTGCTGCCCAGTTATGTCGGGGCGATGTTCATCGCCATCGTCCTGCGCAACCTCGACGACCGTCTCGGCTGGCTGCGCATTCCGGACCACGCCGTCGGCACCCTGGGCGACGTCTGCCTGGGCATCTTCCTGACCATGGCGATGATGAGCCTGAAGTTCTGGGAGCTGGAGAACCTCGGCCTGCCGCTGCTCGGCGTACTGTTCATCCAGGTCGCGGTGCTGTTGCTGCTGACGATCTTCGTGCTGTTCCGCCTGCTCGGCCGCAACTACGACGCCGCGGTGCTCTGCGCCGGCTTCCTCGGCCACGGCCTGGGCGCCACGCCCAACGCGGTGGCCAACATGGGCGCGGTCTGCGAGCACTATCGGGTGTTCTCGCACAAGGCCTTCATCATCGTGCCCCTGTGCGGCGCGGTACTGATCGATCTCGTCGCCATCCCGGCGATCACCTGGTTCATCAACGCCTTCAGTTGAACCATGGCGGCGCTCCGCTAGCGGAGCGCCAGCTTTCCGACGAGCGCCTCGGCCACTCGCCAGCAAAACGCCATTATTCCGTCGAAATCTCTCCGAAATTCCTACAGAATGTGGAAACCATTCCTAGGAAAACCTGTCTGTGCCTCTGATTTCTCCGTTCTTCAGTTGGCTGGCACGAAACTCGCCTTAGCCCTACTGTCGCCGTCTTTCGCGCCAGAGGTTCCGCGCATGGCTCCTCCCAAGCAGTCCAATACCATCGATTTCGACGCCGCCAAGCAGAAGCGCGGCCCCCAGCCCGGCGGCAACGCCAGCGGGCCGCGCGCCAGCAACCTGACGGAGTTGCGCCAGCAACTGACCCTACAGTTGCAGAGCAGCCTGGAGGCAGAGCGGATTCTCGGCCTGTTCTTCGAGGAAGTCCGCCAACTGATCCCGCTGGACGCCCTTGGCTACCGCCATCCGGGCTCCGACCTGCGCCTGGAGTTCGGCAGCAGCGCCAAGCATTCGGTGAGCTATCGCCTGAGCCATGACAGCGACTACCTCGGCGAACTGATCTTCCGTCGCCGCCAGCGCCTCGGCGAAGACGAACAACGGCAACTGGAGAGCCTGCTCGGCACCCTGCTGTTCCCGCTGCGCAACGCCCTGCTCTATCGCGCCGCGATCCAGACCGCCCTGCGCGACGCCCTGACCGGCACCGGCAACCGCATCGCCATGGACCAGGCGCTCGGCCGCGAACTGGAACTGGCCCGGCGCAACCTGCAACCGCTCTCGGTGCTGATGCTCGATATCGACCACTTCAAGCGGGTCAACGACCACTACGGTCACGCCGTCGGCGACGAAGCCCTCAAGGCCGTGGCGGAAACCATCAAGGACCACCTGCGCAATGTCGACATGGTGTTCCGCTTCGGCGGCGAGGAATTCCTCGTCCTGCTGTCCAGCACGCCACTGCAGGCTGCCTGCATGGTCGGCGAACGCCTGCGCCAGGCGGTGGAGGAACTGGACTACCGGCACGCCGGCGAACCGCTGAAGCTGTCGATCAGCCTCGGTTGCGCCGACCTGCGGCCCGGCGAAGGCAGCGACGACCTGCTGCGACGGGTCGACGAGGCGCTCTACGAAGCCAAGCGCGACGGCCGCAACCGCCTGCGCTGCGCCTGAGGCTTGCCGACTCGCACACCCCGAAGCGCGGAGCGGGCGCATCGGGCGACGGCAGTAGCGACGGCTCTCACCGGCGCAGTCACGGTTTCCGCCAAGGTCCTGCCGCTTATGGCTGCGCCGGCTCGTCCGGGGCGCCATAGGCCTGGCGCAAGCGGACGCGTTTCTCCAGCAGCCAGCCGCTGGTTTCCTTGCCGTCTCGAGCCAGGTACATGACGTTCAGCCACTCGCCGCTCGGCTTGTAGACAGTGACGAAGTCGCCGGGAATCACGAAGACCCCGGTGACACAGTCGGCACGCGGCGCGCTGTGGAAATAGGCGCGCCCCTTGTCGATCACCTCGCCCTCCAGCGGCGGACGGAAGTTGTCCTCGGGGCCGGCCGTCGCCTCGCCAAGGCTTGCGCAGCTCTGCGCCGGCATCGCCGCATCCGCGGCCAGCCCGGCGACGCTCCATAGCATGCAGAGCGCGATAGCCAGGATCCTGTGCATTTCACCACCTCCTTGTGTGCGGGCGACCATTAGACACCGATTCCCAGGCATGAAAAAGGCCCCCGAAGGGGCCTTTCCAGGGCGCTTTCCGCTCAGCGGCGGAAGCCCGGACGCATACCGTCGCCGGCCGGTTTCGGCCGCCGCTTGACCTGCGGCTTGCGGGCCGCCGGCTTGTCGCCCGGCGCGCTGGCCGGACGCTCGTCGCGCGGCTTGCTTGGGCGCGGCTTGCGGTTGCTCTCGCGGGGCCGCTCGGCAACCGGAGTGCCCTGCTCGCGCCCCTTGCGCTCGGCGCTCGGCTGCGGACCGCGCGCGGGACGCGAAGCCGGCGCGCGACGAGCGGCATTCTCGCCGTCCTCGCGCCTTGGCGCACGCTTGCGCCCGGCTTCCGGACGCTCGCTGCGCGCCAGCGGACGGGCCTGCTTGCGCTGCTGGCGTTCGGCCTTCTCGCGCGCCTTGGTGGTCATGCCCGGCAGCGCCACCGGCTTGAGGCCGACTTCCTCGCTGAGGATGTCGATTTCGCGCTGGTCCATTTCGCGGTAGCGGCCCATGGTCAGCTCGGAGGTCAGGAACACCGGGCCGAAACGCACTCGCTTCAGGCGGCTGACCACCAACCCCTGGGATTCCCACAACCGGCGCACCTCGCGGTTGCGGCCCTCCATCACTACGCAGTGGTACCAGTGGTTGAAGCCTTCACCGCCCGGCGCCTGCTGGATATCGCTGAACTTGGCCGGGCCGTCCTCGAGCATCACGCCGTTGAGCAGGCGCTCGATCATCTCTTCGGTGACCTCGCCGCGCACCCGTACCGCGTATTCACGGTCCATCTCATAGGAAGGATGCATCAGGCGGTTGGCCAGTTCGCCATCGGTGGTGAACAGCAGCAGGCCGGTGGTGTTGATGTCCAGGCGACCGACGTTGATCCAGCGACCGGTGCGCAGGCGCGGCAGGCGGTCGAAGATGGTCGGGCGGCCTTCCGGATCGTCGCGGGTGCAGACCTCGCCTTCCGGCTTGTTGTAGATCAGCACGCGACGGACACTCTCGGCGGCCTCTTCGCGGCGGATCAGGTGGCCATCGACGGTGATCGCATCGTGGCTGTCGACCCGCTGGCCGAGGCTGGCCACGCTGCCATTGACGTTGACCCGACCTTCGGCGATCCACACTTCTACGTCGCGCCGGGAACCGACGCCGAGACGGGCGAGGACTTTCTGCAGTTTTTCCCCGACCGGTACGTGGGGATTCTCTGGGGTATCGTTCATCTGGGCACCTCCCGGTGTGGCTGGCAACGAATCGAAGGGCGCGCATCATACGCGCTTCGTCAGGACAAAGCACCGTCCCCGGGCGGAAACCCGGACAATCCCGCTAGACTAGGCCGGGTTCACCCACCCCGCCACCCGGAGGCCCCGGTGCACGATGTCCCTCCCTTCAGCGGCGCCAAGCTGGCGCTGTTCTATGGCGACCACCTGGTCGTCTACAAACGCGACGAAAAACCCGGCATTCCCTTCCCCGGCTACTGGGACTTTCCCGGCGGCGGCCGCGAGGGCCTGGAGACGCCTGCCGAATGCGCCCTGCGCGAACTCGAGGAAGAGTTCTCCATCCGCCTGGAAGAACCTCGTATCGAATGGCAGCGACAGTATCCGAGCACCAGCGGCAGCGCGCCCTTCGCCTACTTCCTGGTGGCGCGCCTGGAGGACCGCGAATTCGAGGCCATCCGCTTCGGCGACGAAGGACAATACTGGCGATTGATGGAGGTGGACGCCTACCTCGCGCATGCCATGGCCGTACCCTACCTGCAGAGCCGGCTCGGCGACTATCTGCGGGAACGCCGGCGCATCGGCGAATAACGCGGATGACGTCAGCCGTTCCATGCCCCGGATAATCCGGACGGCATAAAAAAACCCGGCCGAAGCCGGGCATGCCCAGGCGGGCAGTCTCAGTGTCTGCGGTGCTGGGCGAAGCGCTCCAGGGCTTCGCGGCTGAGGCGCTCGACCTGGGCCCAGTCGCCGCGGTCGACCACGGCCTTGGGCAGCATCCAGGTGCCGCCGACGCACATCACGTTGGGTACCGCCAGGTAGTCGGCGAGATTGTTCAGGCTGACGCCTCCGGTGGGGCAGAAGCGGATATCGGGGAATGGTCCCGAGAACGCCTTCAGCGCCGCCGGGCCGCCGCTGACCTCGGCGGGAAACAGCTTGAAGCGGCGGTAGCCATGGCGGTAGGCGAGCATGATCTCGGAAGCGCTGGCCACGCCGGGCAACAGCGGGACTTCGCTGTCCAGGGCGAAGCGCAGCAACTCGTCAGTGCATCCCGGGGTGACCACGAAGCTCGCCCCGGCCTTTTCCGCGGCGGCGAAGGTCTGCGGGTCGAGCACGGTGCCGGCGCCGATGCGCAGGTGCGGGCGCTCCTCGCTGAGGCGACGGATGGCGGTCAGCCCGTGTGCCGTGCGCAGGGTGATCTCCAGGGCGGTCAGGCCGCCGGCGGCGAGGGCATCGGCCATCGGCAGGATGTCCGCCTCGCGGTCGATGGTGATCACCGGGAGGATGCGCGCCTCCCGGCACAGCGTGTCGATGCGGGCGGTCTTCTGTTCAAGGTTGTGCATGGCTACAGCTCCGCCACTCAGGGGTACCAATGGATCGTCAGCGGCGCGCGGAGGAAGGCGCGAACCGGCATCCGCCGTTCGTCCTCGACCGCCAGCGCGGTGTTCAGGGTGGCCAGCTTGGACTGGCCCTGGATCGCCAGCAGCTGCACCTTCGCCGCCGCCAGCACGGCGCGCGGTAGGGTCAGGCGCTGGTGCGGCACGCTCGGCGCCCACATCGGCAGGCAACGGCGCGTGCCCTGGGGATCCATCGCCAGGTCCAGGCCTGGGCTGTTCGGGAACAGCGAGGCGGTATGGCCGTCGTCGCCCATGCCGAGGACCAGCACGTCGATCGGCAACGGCAGCTCGTGCAGGTGGTGGTCGGCCAGCTCGGCCGCTTCCTCCAGGCTCGCCGCCGGCTGGTAGAGGCCGATGAAGCGCGCCTTCGCCGCCTCGCCACGGAGCAGGTGGCGGCGAACCAGGCCGGCGTTGCTATCGGCATGGGACTCCGGCACCCAGCGCTCGTCGGCCAGGCTGAGGGTGATCCGCGACCAGTCCAGCGGCTCCTCGCTCAAGGCTTCGAGGAAGGCCACCGGACTGCGCCCACCGGACACCACCAGCAGCGCCTGGCCCTGCTCGGCCAGCGCCGAGCGCAACCGGCCGGCGACCTCGGCGGCCAGGCCGCGGGCCTGCTCGGCGGCGCTGCCCCAGACCTGCAGGCCGACGCCGGCCGGCAGCTTCAACTCAGAAATCGCCATACCAACTCCTCCCATCGCGGGCCACCAGGGCCACCGAGGCCACCGGCCCCCAACTCCCCGCCGGATACGGCTTGGGCGCTTCGCTCAGGCGTTCCCAGCCAGCGATCAGCTGGTCGCACCACTTCCAGGCGAACTCCACCTCGTCCTTGCGCACGAACAGGTACTGGTTGCCCTGGGTGACCTCCAGCAGCAGACGCTCGTAGGCATCGGGAATCCGCGCCGCGTGGTAGGTCTCGGAAAAACTCAGTTGCAGCGGGCCGGTACGCAATTGCATGCCCTTGCCCAGGCCCTGGTCCTTGGTCATCACTTGCAGGGAGATACCTTCGTCCGGCTGCAGGCGGATGATCAGCCGGTTGCTGATCAGCGAACGCTGCTCGGGAGCGAAGATGTAGTGCGGCGGCTCCTTGAAGTGGATGACGATCTGCGACAGCTTCTGCGGCATGCGCTTGCCGGTGCGCAGGTAGAACGGCACGCCCGACCAGCGCCAGTTGCGGATATCCACGCGCAGGGCGACGAAGGTTTCCGCGTCGCTGTCGCGATTCGCATGTTCCTCCTCCAGGTAGCCCGGCACTGCCTTGCCGTCGCTGAAACCGGCGGTGTACTGCCCACGCACCACGCGCGAAGCCAGTTGTTCGGCGGGAATCGGCTCGAGGGCGCGGAGGACCTTGACCTTCTCGTCGCGAATGCTGTCCGCCGAAAGGTCGCTGGGCGGATCCATGGCGATCAGGCAGAGCAGTTGCAGCAGGTGGTTCTGCACCATGTCGCGCAGTTGCCCGGCCTGGTCGAAGTAGCCCCAGCGGCCTTCGATGCCGACCTTCTCGGCCACGGTGATCTCCACGTGGGAGATGTGGTTCTGGTTCCACTGGGTCTCGAAGAGGCTGTTGGCGAAGCGCAGGGCGATCAGGTTCTGCACCGTCTCCTTGCCCAAGTAATGGTCGATCCGGTAGATGCGGCTTTCCGGGAAGAACCGGGCGACTGCCTCGTTGACCTCGCGGGACGACTCCAGGTCATGACCGATGGGCTTCTCCAGCACCACCCGGGTACGCTCGGCGAGACCGGCGGCGGCGAGGTTCTCGCAGATGCCGCCGAACACCGAGGCCGGCGTGGCGAAGTAGGCGACCAGCGGCAGTTCGTCATCCACCGCCTCGCGCAAGCCGACATAGGCCTGCGGGTCGAGGAAGTCCATGCTCAGGTAGTCGAGGCGTTCGCGGAAACGCTGCCAGACCGCGTCGTCCCACTCCTTCGCCGGCACCGCCAGGCGCAGGCGCTGCTCCAGCGTCGCCAGGTGTTCGGCGGGAGCGCCTTCGTCACGGGCCAGGGCCAGGACGCGGGTATCGAGGTGCAGCAGGTTCTCGCGATCGAGTTGGTAGAGCGCCGGGAACAGCTTGCGCAAGGCGAGATCGCCCAGCGCACCGAACAGCGCTAACGTGCAAGGCAGAACGCGGACATCAGGCATTTGTTGTTACCAACCAAATATTGAGTGATATTGAGCCATCCACTGCGCAATTAAGACAAATATGTAGTAATTAAACAACATATTTTTCCCAGCCCGCCACGCTGTTGGTCGCATGCCGGCCTGACGTTAGGATAGGCGCCGCCGCCGGCCCTTCCCCGCCGGGCCGACAGAACACGAGGAACCCGGATGAAAAACCTGCTGGAGCAGATCCAGAGCCGCCTGGACGAACTGAACAAGGCGGAGCGCAAAGTCGCCGAGGTCATCCTGCAGAACCCGCAGCAGGCCACCCGCTTCAGCATCGCCGCCCTGGCCCAGGCGGCAGCGGTCAGCGAACCGACGGTGAACCGCTTCTGTCGCTCCTTCGGCATGAGCGGCTATCCGGAACTGAAGATCCAGCTGGCCCAGAGCCTGGCCAGCGGCGCTGCCTTCGTGACCCAGGCGGTAGCCGAGGATGACGGGCCGGAAGCCTATACGCGGAAGATCTTCAGCAACACCATCGCCTCCCTCGACAGCGCCCACAAGCTGCTCGACCCACGCGTCATCGACCGCGCCGTGGACCTGTTGATCCAGGCCCGGCAGATCCACTTCTTCGGTCTCGGCGCCTCGGCCTCGGTAGCGCTCGACGCGCAGCACAAGTTCTTCCGCTTCAACCTGGCGGTGAGCGCCCAGGCCGACGTGCTGATGCAACGGATGATCGCCTCGGTGGCGCATACCGGCGACCTGTTCGTGGTGATTTCCTATACCGGACGCACCCGCGAGCTGGTGGAGGTGGCGCACCTGGCGCGGGAGAACGGCGCCTCGGTGCTCGGCCTGACCGCCGCCGGCTCGCCGCTGGCCAGGGCCAGCACCCTGTGCCTGGACATCCCGTTGCCGGAAGACACCGACATCTACATGCCGATGACTTCGCGGATCGTCCAGCTCACCGTGCTCGACGTGCTGGCCACCGGAGTGACCCTGCGCCGCGGCGTGGACTTCCAGCCGCACCTGCGGCGGATCAAGGAAAGCCTGGTGCCGACCCGCTATCCCCTCGACGAGGACAACTGACCGCCCGCCTATTGCAGGCCGGCGGCGAGACTCAGGCGCATGCGTTCGCCGGGCGCCAGGATCAGCCCACCTGGGCGGTAGCCAGCGGCGCCGATACAGAGGAAGCGTTCCGCTTCGCCCGGCTCGACCTGCTCCACCGGGCGGCTGCCGGGGTGCCAGATCACGCTGCCGGCGCTGACGTTCTTGTCGATCCGCAAGCGGCGGTTCCAGCCGCCGTCCTCCAGCACCAGCGATCCGGGATGGTAGAGCACCTGCTTGACCGCGCCGCGCGGTATCCAGGTTCCCGGAATCCGCGAAGCGCCGCGCTGGCCGCGAGCCGACTCCAGCTCCATGCCGTGCACCACCACCCGGCTCAGCGCGCCGACCCGCCAGTAGGGCTGCAGGGCGAAGCTGAACAGGCAATCGTCGTCTTCCTCATGGTAGCTGCACAGCTCCAGCTCCAGGCGCTGGCCAAGGCGCGCATCGAGGCGCACGTGCCAGTCCTCCAGGTCCAGTTGCCAGCTCACCACCACCTTGCTTTCGTCGGCGTAGGCATCCAGCAGGCGCCATTCGCGTTGCCGCGCCCAGCCCTGCTGCGGCCATTCGCTGCCGTTCGGATGGCTGCCGAACCACGGCCAGCAGACCGGGATGCCGCCGCGCACCGGCGCACTGCTGAGGGCCGGCCATTCGCTGGCGCACCACAGCAACGGGCGTTCGCCCTGCGGCTGGAAATGCAGGAGCTGCGCCCCTTGCCGACTGAATACGGCCTGGCACAGCGGATGGTCGATCAACAGCAGATCGCGACGTTGGAAGCGTACCCAGTCGAACGGTCGCTTGGCCCGCATGGAATGAAAGAAACGCTGCAGCGGATGCTCAAGCATGTCCGATTGTCCTACCCTCTCCCCTTCCCGGAAAGCCCGGGCGTGCATCCGTGTAGTTTTACTACATTTCGCACGCAAGCCCCAAATGATCGGCACAGGAAAAGCGTAGTCGGTTTGTAACAGGCAGCCGGGAAGAGCGGTCGCCGGAAAAAAACGGCCCGCCCGAAACGCTCGGGCGGGCCCAGGTACAACACCGGAGCAGGCAACGCGACGGTCAGAACACCGTCTGGATCTTGATCCCCGCCACC
>NZ_KV819917.1:0-2999 GCF_001815235.1 Pseudomonas sp. HMSC065H01
TCCCACTACACCGACTGGACCATCGGCCACGTACACGCCGGCGCCCTCGGCTGGGTCGCGATGGTTTCCATCGGCTCGCTCTACCACCTGATCCCGAAGGTCTTCGGCCGCGAGAAGATGTACAGCCTGGGCCTGATCAACGCGCACTTCTGGCTGGCCACCATCGGTACCGTGCTTTACATCGCCTCGATGTGGGTCAACGGCATCACCCAGGGCCTGATGTGGCGCGCGGTCAACGAGGACGGCACCCTGACCTACTCCTTCGTCGAAGCGCTGGCCGCCGGCCACCCCGGCTTCATCGTGCGCATGCTCGGCGGTTTCATCTTCCTGCTCGGCATGTTCCTGATGGCCTACAACACCTGGCGCACCGTCAGTGCCGCCAAGCCGGCCGAATACGAAGCCGCCGCACAGATCGCCTGAGGAGCCGAGCATGAAACACGAAATACTCGAGAAGAACGTCGGCCTGCTGGCGCTATGCATGGCCGTGGCCGTGAGCATCGGCGGCCTGACCCAGATCGTGCCGCTGTTCTTCCAGGACGTGACCAACACCCCGGTCGAAGGCATGAAGCCCTATACCGCGCTGCAACTGGAAGGCCGCGACATCTATATCCGCGAAGGCTGCGTCGGCTGCCACTCGCAGATGATCCGTCCGTTCCGCGCCGAAACCGAACGCTACGGCCACTACTCGGTGGCCGGCGAGAGCGTCTGGGACCACCCCTTCCTGTGGGGTTCCAAGCGTACCGGTCCGGACCTGGCCCGCGTCGGTAGCCGCTACTCCGACGACTGGCACCGCGCGCACCTGTTCAACCCGCGCAACGTGGTGCCCGAGTCGAAGATGCCGGCCTACCCGTGGCTGGTGGAGAACAAGCTCGACGGCAAGGACATCGAGAAGAAGCTCGAAGTGATGCGCACCCTCGGCGTGCCCTATACCGACGAAGACATCAAGGGCGCCAAGGACTCGCTGAAAGGCAAGACCGAAATGGATGCCGTGGTCGCCTACCTGCAGGTGCTCGGCACCTCGATCAAGAACAAACGGTGACGGCAATGGATATCGGGACGCTGCGAGGACTCGGCACGCTGCTGATCATGGTCGCCTTCATCGGTCTGGTGATCTGGGCCTACAGCGGCAAACGCAAGAAGAGCTTCGACGAAGCGACGATGCTGCCCTTCGCAGACGATCCCGAAGCCAAAAAGCACGTCGAGCAAGCTTCTAGGAGTAACAAAGAATGACCACCTTCTGGAGTCTGTACATCACAGCTCTTACCGTCGGTACCTTGATCGCCCTGCTCTGGCTGGTCTTCGCCACCCGCAAGGGCGAGGCCAAGGGTACTACCGAAAAGACCATGGGCCACTCCTACGACGGCATCGAGGAGTACGACAATCCGCTGCCGAAGTGGTGGTTCATGCTGTACATCGGCACCATCGTCTTCTCCGTCGGCTACCTAGTCCTGTACCCGGGCCTGGGTAACTGGAAAGGCGTGCTGCCGGGCTACGAGGGCGGCTGGACCCAAGACAAGCAGTGGGAACGCGAGATGAACATCGCCCAGGAGAAGTACGGGCCGATCTTCGCCAAGTACGCCGCCATGCCCATCGAGGAAGTGGCCAAGGACGAGCACGCCATGAAGATGGGCAGCCGCATGTTCGCCACCTACTGCTCGATCTGCCACGGTTCCGACGCCAAGGGCGCCCTCGGCTTCCCCAACCTGGCCGACAACGAGTGGCGCTGGGGCGGTGACCCGCAGAGCATCGAGACCACCATCCTCGGCGGTCGCCACGCGATCATGGCGGCCTGGGGCGACATCCTCGGCGAAGACGGGGTGAAGAACGTCGCCGCCTACGTCCGCACCGAACTCGCCGGGCTGAAGCTGCCGGAAGGCACCAAGGCCGACGTCGAGGCCGGCAAGCAGATCTTCTCGGTCAACTGCGTCGCCTGCCACGGCCCGGAAGGCAAGGGTACCGCCCTGGTCGGCGCGCCGAACCTGACCAACCCCGGCGCGTTCATCTACGGCTCCAGCTACGCCCAGCTCCAACAAACCATCCGCCATGGCCGCCAGGGCCAGATGCCGGCCCAGGAGCCCTACCTGGGCAAGGAAAAGGTGCACATCCTGGCCGCCTACATCTACAACCTGTCGCACAACCAGGGCAGCAACTGACCCCTCCCCCCACCCGCGCCCTCCCGGGCGCGGGTCCTTCCCCCGGTCTCAGACCTTAGTCCCAGGCGGCGCGACGAAGTGTCGCACCAGCGGACGCCTTTCCTACCCTTCCTTTTCAATCGCGTCTAAGCTGCTCTGCATTCGTCCCTCTCCGGCAGAGCGACGGGACACCTAACTTCACCGGCCGAACCCACTCGCCCGGATAGCGCCAAAAAGCCATACGGCCGCCTTGGAAAGCGCTCTGAAGCAGGCATCAAACTGGCGTCGCCCCTGGCCTGGCGCGTTGCAATGCCCACCCGCTTTCTCCATACTTGCCGCCGATTTTTTGTCCCTAAAAAAGTCCATTAACCGTGGAACCCCTAGCATGAGCACAGCAATCAGTCAGACTGCTTATAACTATAAGGTGGTCCGCCAGTTCGCCGTTATGACGGTGGTCTGGGGGGTCATTGGAATGGGTCTCGGTGTCCTGATCGCCGCCCAACTGGTATGGCCCGAATTGAACTTCGACCTGCCGTGGACGAGCTTCGGCCGCCTTCGCCCCCTGCACACCAACGCGGTGATCTTCGCCTTCGGTGGGTGCGCCCTCTTCGCCACCTCGTACTACGTGGTGCAACGTACCTCGCAAGCCCGACTGATTTCAGACACGCTGGCGGCCTTCACCTTCTGGGGTTGGCAGGCCGTGATCGTGGGCGCCGTGCTGACCCTGCCGCAGGGTTTCACCACCTCCAAGGAATACGCCGAACTGGAATGGCCGCTGGCCATCCTCCTGGCGATCGTCTGGATCACCTACGCAATCGTGTTCTTCGGCACCATCGTCAAGCGCAAGGTCAAGCACATCTATGTGGG
>NZ_KV819918.1:0-13512 GCF_001815235.1 Pseudomonas sp. HMSC065H01
TCCCACTACACCGACTGGACCATCGGCCACGTCCACGCCGGCGCCCTCGGCTGGGTCGCGATGATCACCATCGGCTCGCTCTACCACCTGATTCCCAAGGTCTACGGGGTCGAGAAGATGCACAGCGTCGGCCTGATCAATGCGCACTTCTGGCTGGCCACCATCGGCACCGTGCTTTACATCGCCTCGATGTGGGTCAACGGCATCACCCAGGGCCTGATGTGGCGCGCGGTCAACGAGGACGGCACGCTGACCTACTCCTTCGTCGAGTCGCTGGTGGCCAGCCATCCGGGCTTCATCGTGCGCCTGGTCGGTGGCGGGTTCTTCCTCACCGGCATGCTGCTGATGAGCTACAACACCTGGCGCACGGTACGCCAGGCGCGCCCGGAAGGAATCCTCGCGGCGGCCCGCATGGCCTGAGCCGCGACAGCGCGTCCCTTCCCTTCCCGAGCCTCGCCCGCCACGCTGCGGGCAAGGCTCGACAGCCGACGAGGAGAATCATCATGGAATTCAGCTGGAGCGAGATCCTGCTGGAGCTGCTGGCGGTCGCCGTGCTGTTCTTCGGCGTGCATTGGAGCCTGCGCCACGCCAAGACCCTGGACCAGGCGAGCATGCTGCCGTTCGCCGACGACGAGGAGGTGGCCCGCCGGGTCGAGCGGGAAACCGGCAGGAGCCGCACCGGCTGCGGCTGTCCCGGTCGCTGCCAGGGCGACTGCCGGCACTGGGACAAGAATTGGCCGGCATGACGCCGGCCAGTCGCTTCAGGGCTTTATCTTCTTCAGCTCGTTGAGCAGTTCCAGCAACTGCGCGAGCTTTTCCTCGCCGAACCGCTCCTGGATGCGCTGGTAGTTCTTCTCCATGTCGCCGCTCATGGAGACGAAGCACTGCTGGCCCTTTTCCGTCAGGTTCACGTAGACCCGCCGCTGGTCCTTGGGCGCCTTCCAGCGCCGGACGATGCCGTCGCGCTCCAGGCGCGCCAGCACGCCGGTCATGCTCGGGCGCAGGATGCAGGCCTGGTTGGCCAACTGGTAGCTCTCCATCTCGCCCTGCTGGCGCAGGATGCGGATCACCCGCCACTGCTGCTCGGTGAGGCCGTGCTGGTTGAGGGAGGGGCGGAAGAAACTCATCGCGGCTTCGCGAGCCTGCAACAGGGTCAGGGTCAGGGAGGGTCTTGGCGTTGACATAGGGTCCGAGCTTGGATGACTGGTTTCGAAAGTGCAGAAGAGTAGCGGAAAAAACACAGGCTGCATGCGGGTATGCAGAAGGAAATCAACGGTTTCCGCCGTGCAGGGCCAAGCCCAGCGCGAGCAGGCTGCCGACGCCGCAGACGGCCATCACCAGCGCCATCGGCAGCACGCCGGGCAGCGCCAGCCAGCCGACCGCCAGGCTGGCCAGGCAGCCGAGGCCGAACTGCCCGGACACCGCCACCGCCGAAGCCGCCCCGGCCTGTCCGGGATACAACGCCAGCAGGCTGGCGATGCAGTTGGCGCCGAGCAGGCCGGTGACGCTGACGAAGCACAGCAACCCCGGCACCAGCGCCCACAACCCGCCCCGCTCGCCGAGCGCCGCATAGCCGAGGAGGAACAGCCCGGACACGCAGGCCAGCAGGCTGCCGGCCCGCAGCAGCGGCCGCGGACCGTGGCGGCGCACCAGGCGCGCGCTGCACCAGGTGGCGAGCATCACGCCGAGGATGTTCAGGCCGAAGAACCAGCCGAAGCGCTCCGCGCGCACGCCGAAATGCTCGATGAACACGAATGGCGCGGCGCTGATGTAGGCGAACATCCCGGCGAACGCCAGCCCCATGCACAGCACGTAGCCCAGCGCGCGACGGTCGCCGAGCAGCCGCCCATAGGCGAGAAAGGCCTGGGCCAGGCTGCCGCCGCGGCGCTCCGGCGGGTGGCTTTCGGCGACCCGCCAGACCGCCAGCAGGCAGAGCCCGGCGAACAGCGCCAGGACCACGAACAACGCGCGCCAGCCGGCCCAGAGCATCAGGTAGCCGCCGAGCAGCGGCGCGGCCAGCGGTGCCAGCATGGTCACCATGTGCATCAATGCCAGCATCCGGGCGGCCTCGCCCAACGGATAGAGGTCGCGCACCATGGCCCGCGCCAGCACCGACGCGGCGCCGCCGCCGAGGGCCTGGAGCACCCTCAGCAGGACCAGTTGCCCCGCGCTGTCGGCCAGCACGCAGGCCAGGCTGCTGAACAGGTACAAGGCGATACCGGCCAGCAGCACCGGGCGCCGGCCGAAACGGTCGGACAAGGGGCCGTAGAACAGCATGCCGAAGCAGAAGCCGACCAGGAAGCCGCTGATGCTCCGCTGCACCTGGGCATCGCTGGCGCCGAGATCGGCGGCGATCGCCGGCAGGCTCGGCAAATACATGTCGATCGACAGCGGGCCGAACGCCACCAGCGCCGACAACAGCAGCAACAGGCGTCCTTCGCCGCTTCCGACCTGAATCCTCGATGCACTCGCAGGCACGCTCGCCCTCCTCTTCTTCGCCTTTCGGTCCAGACGACACCGCCGTGCACGCGGATGCAAGTTCGCCGTCCGGGAAATCCTCGCGCCGCGACCTCGTTCACCCTGGCAGCGCGCGGGCCTGGCTCCTTTCGCGGGCCGACAACGTTAACAGATTAACCAAATGCGCAGAAGGCAAAAGATTCCAGGCAGGCTTCGCTCTCCAGCGCCTTACCGTCAATGCTCGATGAGCATGGAAAGGGTCAGAAGCTAGCGAAGCTTCCAGGAGGATCGCCAACACTTCATTAACAAGTTAACAATATGCTAAAACTCACCGTGCAATCGGCGTCACCCATACCTACAAGAACAACAACCAAGGGAAGAATCGATGATCACGGCATGCCCCCGCCCGTGCGCCTGGCGCAGCTATGCGCTTGGCCTCGGCCTCCTGCCCCTCGCCGCGCAAGCGGAATTCCTCGCGGACAGCAGCGCCCACCTCGACCTCCGCAACTTCTACCAGTTGCGCGACTACCGCCAGCACGATGCGCCCCAATCGCAGGCCGGCAACTGGTCGCAGGGCTTCGTCCTGCGCCTGCAATCCGGTTTCACCGGCGGCCCGCTCGGCTTCGGCCTGGATGCTACCGGGCTGCTCGGCGTCAAGCTCGACTCGGGACGCGGGCGTAGCAACGATGGCACGCTGCCGTTCGGAGCGAATTCGAAGGAGCCGGTGGACGACTACAGTCACCTCGGCCTGACCGCCAAGCTGCGCTATTCGCAGACCCAGCTACAGGTCGGCATCCTCATGCCGCAACTGCCGGTGGCGTTCCGCGACGACGTGCGCCTGTTGCCGCAGACCTTCGACGGCGCGCTGCTGACCTCCAGCGAGATCGAGGGTCTCACCCTCACCGCGGGGCAATTGTGGAAGTCGCGCACCCGCGAGTCGGCCGGCAGCGACGACATGTACATCATGGGCCGCGACAAGGCCCACGCCAGCGACGAGTTCAATCTCGCCGGCGCGACCTACGCCTTCACCCCTCGGCTCAGCGCCAGCTATTACTACGGCCAGCTCAAGGACATCTACCGGCAGCACTATCTCGGCCTGCTGCACACCCTGCCGCTGGGCGAAGGGCTGTCGCTGCGCAGCGACCTGCGCTACTTCGACAGCGGCGAAGACGGCGCGGCGATCTCCGGGCCGGTGGACAATCGCAACCTCAACGCCATGCTCACCCTGCGCGCCGGCGCCCACGCCTTCGGCATCGGTGTCCAGAAGATGATCGGCAACGACGCCTTTCCGGTGCTCAACGGCTACACCACGCCCTACGTGGCCAACCTCATGGCCTACCAGACCTTCACCCGACCGCAGGAGAAATCCTGGCAACTGCGCTACGACTACGACTTCGCCGGCCTCGGCCTGCCCGGCCTGAACCTCATGACCCGCTATGTACAGGGCCGCGACATCGACCGCGGCGCCGGCCGCGCCGACGACAGCGAATGGGAGCGCAACACCGACCTGTCCTACGTGATCCAGAGCGGACCGCTGAAGAGCGTCGCCTTGAAATGGCGCAACATCACCTACCGCAGCCGCTACGGTGCGGACCTGGACGAGAACCGCTTCATCGTCAATTACACGCTAAAGCTCTGGTGAAGCGCGGCCCCTTGGGGCCGCAGGCACCTCAATCCTCGAGTCGCAGGTGCAAATGCTGCTTCTTGCCCAGGCTCAAGCGCAGCCCGTCGACCTCGCCCGCCAGCGGCGCGTCCGGATCGCTGACCGGCGTGCCGTCCAGGCGCAGGCCGCCGCCGGCGGCGAGGCGGCGGACCGCGCTGCGGGAGGGCTGGATCGCGTGTTCCAGCAGCAGGTCGGTCAGCGACAGTCCCTGCGCCAGGCGCGCGCGGGATAGCTTCATCACCGGCAGGCCGCTGTCCCGCGTACCGTCGGCGAACACCCCGCGCGCGGCATCGGCGGCGGATCGCGCGGCGTGCTCGCCGTGCGCCAGGGCGGTGGCGGCATTGGCCAGGACCACCTTCGCTTCGTTCAGCTCGGCGCCCTGCAAGGCGCCCAGGCGGCGCACCTCATCCATCGGCAGTTCGCTGAACAGGGCGAGGAAGCGACCGACGTCGCGATCATCGCAGTTGCGCCAGAACTGCCAGAAGTCGAACGGCGCCAGGCGCTCGGCGTTGAGCCATACCGCACCCTGCGCCGACTTGCCCATCTTGCGCCCGTCACTGGTGGCCAGCAGCGGCATGGTCAGGCCGAACAGCTGGGCGCCGCCCTGGCGTCGCGACAGCTCCACGCCGTTGATGATGTTCGCCCACTGGTCGGCGCCGCCGAGTTGCAGGGTGCAGCCGCGCCGGCGCGACAGTTCGACGAAATCGTAGGCCTGCAGCAGGGTGTAGCCGAACTCGAGGAACGACAGCGAATGCTCGCGGTCCAGGCGCTGCCTGATGGCGTCGAAGGTCAGCAGGCGGTTGATCGAGAAGTGCCGGCCGACCCGGTCGAGGAACTCCAGGTAGCCGACGCCGTCCAGCCATTCGGCGTTGTTCACCAGGCTGTCGTCGTGCAGTTCGACGTAGCGCGAGAAAACCCGGGCGATGCCGTCGATGTTGGCCTGGATCTGCGCCTCGGTGAGGATCGGCCGGCTCGAATCGCGGAAGCTCGGATCGCCGATCCGGGTGGTCGCGCCACCGATCAGCAGCAACGGGCGGTGCCCGGCCTTCTGTAGCCAGCGCATCAGCATCAGGCCCTGTAGGTGGCCGACGTGCAGGCTGTCGGCGGTGGCGTCGAAGCCCAGGTAGGCGGTTGCCGGACCGGCGGCCAGGTGCGCGGCGAGGCCGTCGCGGTCGGTGCACTGGTGGACGAAGCCACGCTCTTCGAGCAGGGCGATCAGGTCTTGCTGATGGGTCGGGACGGACACGGGTATCTCCTTTGGCACGGTGGATGCCCGAGGAGACAGGTTGGGAGGGAGTTCACCGGACCGCCGCCTCGGGCGGTTCGGGAATGCAGCGACGCATCTACCGCCTCAATGAGGGAGCAGATAGGCGTAATAGCGCTTGAAGGTCAGGGCTGCACGATTCATGCGCGGCACTCTACGCGCCTGTGCCGGGCTGTCAAGACTGGAAAGCGCCTCGACACGAACCGAAGCACTTCCCCGCAACAGAAGCGCAGCCTGGGAAAGTTTGCCCGCCAGTTATCCGCACAAATTTATGACGCCGGTTTCTCTACTTTGAAAAACAACGCAAGACCGGACATGGACTTCAATAACTCGACCGGAAGAAACCTATCAGCAAGGCAGTTGAATTTTTTCCGAAAGCAATAATTCGATACTTTTCTGGATTGGCGCATCATCTCATAAAAATAGCGAACCGCTTCCCAGTACCCACGAATATCAATGGATCAGCAATATCCAGATGCTTATCGCGGCATTCGAAAAAACATCGACCAATTCCACTGACAGAATATCGGCGTCATTTGCCTAGCATGGATATTCCAAGTTCACCCTATCAACTTCCCAGATTGACACTCTCGCCGGCAGATCAGTAATTTTCAGCGACCAGCCGGCAAAGTACTTTTCCAGAGCGGCTGGCAACCGATAGTCACTCTATCTTCGCAAACCGATGTTTATGCGAGAGGGCCGGCTATCGCTCAAAACTTGATTGATGAAGGAATAGCGCCATGCAACTCGCCACACTTCAGGAACTGAGCTTCGATGAAATCGACCAGGTATCGGGCGCCGGACTCTTCAGCTTCGTCGGCGATGCCATCGTCGATGTGGTCAAGGTGTCCAACGACCTGCTCAACACGTCGGTCATCTCTTCGGTCGGCAAGGTGTTCAACGCCGTCGGCCTGACCCCCATCCATCAACTGGCCGACACCCTCGGCTACGGCGTGTTCAAGGGCGTCGCCGCGGTCGGCGGCCTGCTCGGCGGCGACACCAGCCGCATCGATTACCACTACGACACCGAGTGGACCTGATCCCAGGACCTCGGCCCGCTCCCGTCGCGGAGCGGGCCTCCACCGTCGCCGGAGACCCGGACGCCCCCGGCGGCGACCTAGGACCCGGCAACCGGGAAGGGGCGACCAGCGCCCCGATCAGGAGAACCGCCATGCACGACCTCATCCAGCACGCCGACGCCTTCGTCGGCGATCCCGACCAGGAATCCGGCGGCCTGTCGCGCCGCAGCTTCCTCGGCAAGAGTGCCACGCTCGGCGCGGTCGGCCTGGTGGCCGGCTGGACCCCGGCCTTCGTCATCCAGCCCGCCGAAGCCGCCGCCAGCAGTTGTCCGGCGCCGGCAGGCTTTCCGGCCGGCCTCGAACTTTATCGGCGGGCGTTCCGCAACTGGTCGGGGGAAATCGCCGCCGACGACCTCTGGAGCTGCGCCCCGCGCACCAACGAAGAGGTTCTCGCGGTGGTCAACTGGGCCTGGCAGAACGGCTTCAAGGTGCGCCCGCGCGGCATGGGTCACAACTGGTCCCCGCTGCTGCTGAAAGGCGGCGAGAACTGCGAGAGCCGCATCGTGCTGGTGGAAACCAGCCGTTACCTGACCCGCGTACGGATCGACGCCCAGGGCGAGTTCGGCCTGTTCAGCGCGCAGACCGGCGTCACCATGGAAGCCCTGCTGAAACAACTGGAGCGGGTCAAGCTCGGCTTCGTCGCCACGCCGGCGCCGGGTGACCTGACCCTCGGCGGGGTGCTCGCCATCGACGGCCACGGCACCGGCATCCCGGCGCAGGGCGAAAGCCGCCTGCCGGGGCAGAGCTACGGCTCCCTGAGCAACAGCATCGTGGCGCTGACCGCGGTGGTCTGGGACGGCGCCGCCGGAAAATACGTGCTGAAGACCTTCCGCCGCGACGATCCGGCCTGCGCGCCGTTCCTCGTCCACCTCGGACGCGCCTTCATCGTCGAGGCGACCCTCCAGGCCGGGGTCAACAAGCGCATGCGCTGCCAGAGCTACGTGAACATCCCGGCGAGCGAGATGTTCGCCGCAGCCGGCAGCGGCGGAAGGACCTTCGACAGCTTCCTGCAGAAAAGCGGACGCGCCGAGGCCATCTGGTTCCCCTTCACCGACAAGCCCTGGCTGAAGGTCTGGACGCCGACCCCGCGCTGCCCGTTCGGCGCCCGCGCGGTCAACGGCCCGTTCAACTACCCCTTCTCCGACAACATTCCCAAGGCGCTGTCCGACCTGCTGGCGGCGATCAACACCGGCCACCCGGAACTCACCCCGCTGCTCGGCAAGCTGCAGTACGACCTGGTAGTGGGCGGCATGGCGCTGACCCTGGGCTACGACCTGTGGGGCTGGAGCAAGGACCTGCTGCTGTACATCAAGCCCAGCACGCTGCGCGTCACCGCCAACGGCTACGCGGTGCTGACCCGGCGTCGCGACGTGCAGCGGGTGATCAACGAGTTCTACCTGCAGTACCAGACGATGGTCGCCGCCTACCGCGCCAACGGCCACTACCCCATGAACGGCCCGGTGGAGATTCGCGTCAGCGGGCTCGACCAGCCCGGCGAGTCGATCGTTCCCGGCGCCCAGGTGCCCAGCCTGTCGGCGATCCGTCCGCGCCCCGACCAACCGGAGTGGGACACGGCGATCTGGCTGGACATCCTCAGCCTGCCCGGTACCCCGCAGGCCAATGCCTTCTACCACGAGTTCGAGGCCTGGCTGTTCGACCACTTCAGCGGCGACTACGCCTCGCTGCGGGTGGAGTGGAGCAAGGGCTGGGGCTACAGCCCCGCCGCCGCCTGGGACGAGCCGACGGTGGTCGACCAGTTGGTGGCGCAGTCGCTACGCCAGGGCCTGGTCGCAGACAACGATTGGGACAGCGCGGTGCGCCAGTTGAACGAAGCCGATCCGCATCGGCTGTTCAGCTCGCCGCTGCTCGACCGGCTGATGCCATGAAATGCCGCTATGCGAGGCCGTACTGACTCGGACGAAGAGCGGTTGGCCGGAGCCGATATGAATGAGCCCTCGATACGGCGTTGACTTGTTCAACAGGTCTTATCGAGGTGTCGCACGAACCGGCCTTAATCATTCGCAAAGTTTACCCGGAGTGGCAAACCTTCATCCGCCGAATATTGAAACTCATTGTCAAACGAATTATCGAGCCCATGAAAAACCGCTAATCCTGGCAGTTCATCCCACTCTTTCGGATTAGTACCATCGAATGGCTTTCCAGACTCATGGGAAGCCTAAAGGAGATATATGAAATGAAAGAACTCAATGACATTGAAGTCACCTGCGTTTCGGGTGGAACTCTTTCCGGCATGATCGTAGGCGCCGTCGACGGCGCCGCGACGGGCATGGCAATCGGCGGGAAATGGGGCGGTGCCGGCGGCTTCGGCTTCGGCGCTCTTTCCCAGTTGGTCGGCCTGATCGTGCCAACCGCAATGGGCGCTATTGCCGGGGGCACGGTCGGTCTCTTCACCAATGCAGAGACGGCTGTCGGTTACTTGGGCCAATACCGGGAAAACTTCGGTCCCGGTGATGTAGGCCGCACCACCATCTAATTAGAAAAGTCGCACTCCGGCACTTCATGCGTTTGAACTTTCGCAAGGGTGTCGGAGTGTCATGCAAGTATTATTCGAATCCAGGATCCAGCCACCATGTTTCGCCAGGAAGCCCTCGACGCCCAGCATGCCGGCGGCCTGGGCGAGATCGTGCTGATCCGCCCGGTCTCCTTCACTTTTCTCACCCTGCTGGCCGCGGCGATGGCGCTGCTGGTGGTGGGCTTCTTCCTGTTCGGCAGCTACACCAAGCGCAGCACCGTCAGCGGCCAATTGGTGCCCGCCAGCGGCCAGGTCAAGGTGCACGCGCCGCAGGCCGGCATCGTGCTGCGCAAGTTCGTCCAGGAAGGCCAGGCGGTACGACGCGGCGAGCGCCTGATGGTGCTTTCCAGCGAACGCTACGGCAGCGATGCCGGCCCGGTGCAGGCCGGCATCAGCAGGCGCCTGGAACAACGCCGCGACTCCCTGCGCGACGAACTGGAAAAGCTTCGCCGCCTGCAAGACGACGAGCGCGACAGCCTGACCAGCAAGGTCGCCAGCCTGCAGCGCGAACTCACCACCCTCGCCGCCCAGACCGACAGCCAGCGACGCCTGCTGGCGCTGGCCAGCGACGCCGCCGCGCGCTACCAGGGGCTGATGGACAAGGGCTACATCTCCATGGACCAGTTGCAGCAGCGCCAGGCCGAGCTGCTCGGCCAGCGCCAGACCCTGCAAGGCCTGGAGCGCGAACGCACGTCGCTGCGGCAGCAGTTGACCGAGCGCCGCAACGAACTCGCCGGGCTTTCCGCGCGCCAGGCCAACCAGCTCGCGGAAACCCGCCGCCAGCTCAGCGCGGTGGAGCAGGACCTGGCCGAAAGCGAAGCCAAGCGCACCTTGCTGGTCACCGCGCCGGAGAGCGGCATCGCCACCGCCGTGCTCGCCGAAGCCGGGCAGACCGTCGACAGCTCGCGTCCGCTGCTGAGCATCGTTCCCGCCGACACCCCGTTGCAGGCCGAACTCTACGCGCCGAGCAAGTCCATCGGTTTCATCCGGCCGGGCGACGCGGTGCTGATCCGCTACCAGGCCTATCCGTACCAGAAGTTCGGCCAGTACCACGGCAAGGTGCAGTCGATCTCCCGCGCCAGCGTCTCCTATGCCGAGCTTTCCAGCATGGTCGGCGGCGTACCGGGGCTCGGCCAGGATGGCGAGCAGCTGTACCGGCTGCGGGTAACCCTCGACGACCAGGCGGTGACCGCCTACGGCCAGCCGCGTCCGCTGCAGAGCGGCATGCTGCTGGACGCCGACATCCTCCAGGACACCCGGCGCCTCTACGAATGGGTGCTGGAACCGCTCTACAGCCTGACCGGCAAACTCTAGGAACGACCCATGGCCTTTCTCGACGCTCTCGCCCTGCGCCTGGGCCGCCGCCTGCCGCTGGTGCTGCAGACCGAAGCCACCGAATGCGGCCTGGCCTGCCTGGCGATGATCGCCGGCTACCACGGCCACCATACCGGCCTGATGGAACTGCGCCGGCGCTTCTCCGTATCGCTCAAGGGCATCTCCCTCAAGCAACTGATCCAGACCGCCCACCGCCTCGGCCTGGGCACCCGCGCGGTGAAGCTCGACCTCGGCGACCTCGGCAAGCTCAAGCTGCCCTGCGTGCTGCACTGGAACTTCAACCACTTCGTCGTGCTCAAGGCGGTCGACGGGCGCGGCGCGGTGCTCCACGACCCCGCCCACGGCCAGCGCCGGCTGGGCCTGGAGGAAGTCTCGCGGAGCTTCACCGGGGTAGCCCTGGAACTCTGGCCGGAGAGCGGCTTCGAGAAACAGGAGGCGCCGCCGCGGATCAAGCTGCTGGGCATGCTCGGCAAGGTCACCGGGCTGTACCGCTCGCTGGCCCAGGTGCTGCTGCTCGCCGGCGCGCTGGAAGTGTTCTCGCTGATCAGTCCGTTCTTCCTGCAATGGACCATCGACAACGTCATCGTCAGCGAAGACCGTGACCTGCTCAGCACCCTGGCCATCGGCTTCGGCCTGTTGCTGCTGATGCAGCAGGCGGTCAGCGGGGTGCGCGCCTGGGTGATGATGCACATGAGCACCCTGCTCGGCGTGCAGTGGCAGGCCAACGTCTTCAGCCACCTGCTGCGGCTGCCCGCGCAGTATTTCGAGAAGCGCCACCTGGGCGACGTGGTGTCGCGCTTCGGCGCGGTGAACAGCATCCAGCAGACCCTCACCGCGGCCTTCCTCTCGGCGGTGCTGGACGGCCTGATGACCGTCGCCACCCTCGGCATGATGCTGCTCTACAGTCCGCCACTGGCGGCCATCGCCATCGCCGCCATGAGCCTCTACGCCCTCGGCCGCTGGATCTGGTACCGGCCGTTGCGCAACGCCACCGAGGAGCAGATCGTCCACGCCGCGCGCCAGCAGAGCCACTTCCTCGAGACGGTGCGCGGCATCCGCCCGCTGAAGTTGTTCCAGCGCCAGGACGAGCGCCGCTCGGTATGGCTCGGCCTGCTGGTGGAACAGATCAACGCCGGCCTGCGTACGCAGAAGCTGCAACTGTTCTACCAGCAGCTCAACGGCCTGCTGTTCGGCGTGGAGAACCTGCTGGTGATCTGGCTCGGCGCGACCATGGTGATGGACGGCCAGTTCAGCGTCGGCATCCTGATGGCCTTCAACGCCTACAAGTCGCAGTTCGACAGCCGCGTCGGCAGCCTGATCGACAAGTTCTTCGAGCTGCGCATGCTCCAGTTGCAGGGCGAGCGCCTGGCCGACATCGTGCTCCAGGCCCCGGAGGTCAGCCACGGCGACATCCTCCCGGAGAACCTCCGCGAGCGCGAGGCGAGCATCGAGATCCAGGGCCTGCGCTACCGCTACGCGGAACAGGAGCCCTGGGTCCTCGACGGCCTCGACCTGCGCATCGCCGGCGGCGAGTCGGTGGCCATCGTCGGCCCCTCGGGCTGCGGCAAGAGCACCCTGTTCAACGTCCTGCTGGGCATCCTCCCGCCAGTGGAGGGACAGATCCGCATGGCCGGCCTGGACCTTGCGCAACTAGGCCTGGACGGCCTGCGCGAACTGGTCGGCACGGTGCTGCAGGACGACGTGCTGTTCGCCGGTTCGCTCAGCGACAACATCAGTTTCTTCGACCCGCAACCGGACATGCCCTGGCTGCTGCAGTGCGCGCAGATGGCTGCCATCCACGATGACATCCAGGCCATGCCGATGGGCTACAACACCCTGGTCGGCGACATGGGCACGGTGCTCTCCGGCGGCCAGAAGCAGCGGGTGATGCTGGCCCGGGCGCTGTACAAGAAGCCGCGCATCCTGTTCCTCGACGAAGCCACCAGCCACCTCGACGTACACTGCGAACAGCGGGTCAACGCCGCCATTCGAGCGCTGCGCATCACCCGCATCATGGTCGCCCATCGGCCCGAGACCATCGCCTCGGCGGACCGCGTGATAGTCCTCGGCCAGGGCAAGGTAAGCCTCGACGAAAGCACCGCGCGCCTGGCCGAACGCCAGGCCGCCGCGGCGCGGGAGCAGGCCTGATGCGTGCCCTCGCCGGCCTGTTGTGCGGCCTGCTCGGCCTGGTTCCCGGCGCCGCCGCCTACGAGCCGGACGTGTTCGGCACCACCGGCCAGGTCGCCGGCCAGGCGGTCTACGACCTCGGCGGCAGCGGTTTGCCCTGCCGCGGCGGGCCGCCACCGACCGAGCTGAGCCTGGAGGAAGCCATCGAGCGGATCCTCTGCCACGACCCGCAGACCCGCCTCGCCTGGGCCAATGCCAAGGCCCAGGCGGCCCAGGTCGGGATCGGCAAGTCCGCCTACCTGCCGCGCCTGGACGGCCGTCTCGACGCCAGTCGCGGCTACAGCGACATGGATTATCGCGATGCCCCCTACCTCTCCGGCGACGGCCATCGCCACCGGCGCGGCGCCAGCCTCCAATTGAGCTGGGTGCTGTTCGACTTCGGCCGCCGCAGCGCCGCCCTGCGCAACGCCCAGCAGTTGCTGCTGGCGGCCAACGCCAGCCAGGACGCGACCCTGCAGAACACCTTCGCCCTCGCCGCCCAGGCCTACTACGACGCCCTCGCCGCCCAGCGCAGCCTGGCCGCCTCGCGGCAGGTCGCGGAGCTGGCGGCGCAGAACCTGGAAGCCGCCGACGCCAAGTACCGGGCCGGCGCCGCCGCCCTTTCCGATCGCCTGCAGGCGCAGACCGCGCTGTCCCAGGCGAGCCTCGCCCAGGTCCGCGACGAAGGCGCCCTGAGCAACGCCCTCGGCGTCATCGCCCTGCGCATGGGCCTGGCGCCGGATACCCCGCTGCGCCTCTCCGGCGAGCTGGAGGCGCAACCCGACACCGGCTTCGTCAAGGCCATCGACGAGATGCTCGCCGAAGCCCGCCGCGAGCATCCGGCGCTGCTCGCCGCCCAGGCGCGGCTGAAAGCCGCCGCCGCCTCGGTGGAGGAAAGCCGCGCCGCCGGCCGGCCGAGCCTGGCGCTGAGCGCCAACCTGGCACGCAGCCATAGCGACCAGGCGATGGCGTTCAACGGCGATACCCGCGAACGCGACCGCAGCATCGGCCTGCA
>NZ_KV819919.1:0-338 GCF_001815235.1 Pseudomonas sp. HMSC065H01
ATGAAGGGGGCCGAACGGTTACAGCGGCACAGCCTGTTCGTCGAGGACGGCTGCGCCGGCAACTGGACCACGGAAAGCGGCGAACCCCTGGTTTTCCGGGGCCATGAGAGCCTCAGGCGGCTCGCCGAGTGGCTCGAGCGCTGCTTCCCCGACTGGGAGTGGCACAACGTGCGGATCTTCGAGACCGAGGATCCGAACCACTTCTGGGTCGAGTGCGACGGGCGCGGCAAGGCGCTGGTCCCGGGGTATCCGCAGGGCTATTGCGAGAACCACTACATCCATTCCTTCGAACTCGAGAACGGCCGGATAAAACGTAATCGCGAGTTCATGAACCCGAT
>NZ_KV819920.1:0-49075 GCF_001815235.1 Pseudomonas sp. HMSC065H01
TGTCAAGCACCTCGATGAAGCTTCGTTTCGAATCCCTTTTGGGACCGAACCGCTGCAGCGGACAACCTGCCGGAGCGCTTCACCACCCCTGGGAGAGAATCCGTAAATCCTTGATTTTCAAGCATTTACTCTTCGTCGTCGCCGGGAGTGGTGCGCATTATAGGGAGATAGAAACTGGCGTCAACGATTATTTCAAAAATAATTCAAATAACCGCCGGAAGCGCTTTCAGCCCACCGAAACCGCCTCGCCAGCCGGCTTTTTCTGCGCCAGCAGGTAGAGCCCGACGAGGAAGCCGACCAGGCACAGAGTGACCACGTAGTAAGCCGGCCCCATCGGGCTCTGCTTGAGCAGCAGGGCCACCGCCATCGGCGTCAGCCCACCGAAGACGGCGTAGGCCAGGTTGTAGGAAAAGGACAGGCCGGAGAAACGCACAACCGGTGGGAACGCATTGACCATCACGTAGGGAACGGCGCCGACGATGCCGACGAAGAAGCCGGTCAGTGCATATAAAGGAAAGAGCCAGTCCGGGTGGGCCTTGAGGTTGCCGTAGAAGCTCCAGGACACCAGCGCCAGCAGCACGCTACCGGCAACGAAAGTCAGCCCCGCGCCGAAACGATCCGCCATGCGCCCGGCGACGATGCAGCCAAGGGTCAGGCAGACGATCGCCAGGCTGTTGGCCTTGAGCGCCGTGGCGGCATCGAAGCCGTATACGCTCTGCAGCACGGTAGGGGTCATCAGGATGACCACCACGATCGCGGCCGACAGCACCCAGGTCAGCAGCATCGACACCAGGACGGCGCCACGATGATCGCGGACCACCGCTTTCAACGGCACTTCCTCTGCCAGCGCCTTGCGCTGCTGCAGCTCGGCGAATACCGGCGTCTCGTGCAGCCAGCGGCGCAGGTAGACCGAGAACAGGCCGAACACCCCGCCGAGCAGGAAGGGAATCCGCCAGGCGTAGTCCTGCACCTCTGTCGCGCTATAGAAGCTATTGATCGCAGTAGCCACCAGCGAGCCCAGCAGGATGCCCGCCGTCAGGCCGGAAGTCAGCGTCCCGCAGGCATAACCGACATGCCGTGCCGGTACATGCTCGGCGACGAAGACCCAAGCCCCCGGCACCTCCCCGCCAATCGCGGCGCCCTGGATCACCCTCAGCAGGAGCAGCGCCAGGGGCGCCCAGATGCCGATCTGCGCGTAGGTCGGAAGCAGGCCCATGATCAGGGTCGGCACCGCCATCATGAAGATGCTCAGGGTGAACATGCGCTTGCGCCCGAGCAGGTCGCCGAAGTGGGCCATGATCACGCCGCCCAGCGGCCGCGCCAGGTAGCCGGCGGCGAACAGGCCGAAGGTTTGCAGCTGACGCAGCCATTCCGGCATGTCCGCCGGGAAGAACAGCTTGCCGACCACGGTGGCGAAGAACACGAAGATGATGAAGTCGTAGAACTCCAGCGCTCCACCCAGGGCGGAGAGGGACAGGGTCTTGTAGTCGCTGCGGGTCAATGGACGCTGGGCCGGCGCCTCGGGAGCATTCGCGGATGGCATGTCGGGATTGTTCTCTTTATTCGTTCAGCAAGCATGAGCGGGGTTCGACCGGCAGGCGTGTCGACCTGCGACCCGGGGACGCAGGAGCGAAACCATAGCAAATCGACGAATGTCCACACAGTCGGTCGAAGAGAGAACCGGGCGGTCGTCGGCTGCCCTACTCCTCTATATAATGCCCGGGCGCCTCTGAAAGCTGTCCCAAGACCTTGCACCGGCAGGCGTTTTGGGAGAGTTTTCCCCTAAACCGCGCTTGAACAAGAAATCCGGGGGGCACGAGGCCCTTACCTATGATCGAGCTTGAACAAGAAGACCCCATTCCCCAGGGAGACCTGGCCTTGCAGATTACCGCGCTGCCGCGCGAAACCAACGGTTTCGGCGATATCTACGGCGGTTGGCTGGTATCCCAGATGGACCTGGCGGGAACCGCCATGGCCAGCAAGATCGCCGGCGGCCGTATCGCCACCGTCGCCATCGACCGCATGGCCTTCATGGTGCCGGTCGCGGTAGGTGCCCAGCTTTCCTTCTATACCCAGACCCTGGAAGTCGGCCGCAGCTCGATCCGCATGCTGGTCGAGGTGTGGAGCGACGACCCGCTGTCCAGCGAATGGCGCAAAGTCACCGAGGCGGTGTTCGTGTTCGTCGCCATCGATGGCAGCGGGCGCACCCGCCCGGTCCCGCCACGCCGGGGCTAGACGCAGGAACGCCGGCTATCGCCGGCGTTCTTGTTTGCGCGTTCCTCAGGCCCGCACGGGGTTGCCGCGTACCGGCGCATCCCCGGCCACGTAGTACTTCGCCGTGCTGCGCGGCAGCGGCTGGCGACCGCGGATCCTGTCGGCGATCTTCTCGGCCATCATGATGGTGGTGGCATTGAGGTTGCCGGTGATGATCAGCGGCATGATCGACGCATCCACCACTCGCAGTCCTTCCATGCCATGGACCCGTCCCTGGCCATCGACCACCGCCATGTCGTCGCTGCCCATCTTGCACGAGCAGGATGGGTGGAAAGCGGTCTCAGCATGGTTGCGGATGAACTCGTCGAGTTCGGCGTCCGACTGCACGCTCACCCCAGGGCTCAACTCGCGGCCCCGATAGGGGTCCAGCGCCGGCTGGTTCATGATCTCGCGGGTCAGCCGGATGCCGTCGCGGAACTCCTGCCAGTCCTGCTCGTGGGACATGTAGTTGAACAGGATGCTCGGATGCTGGCGCGGGTCCCTGGACTTCAGGTGGATGCGCCCGCGGCTCGGCGAGCGCATCGAGCCCATGTGCGCCTGGAAGCCGTGCTCCTGCACGCCCTTGCTGCCGTTGTAGTTGATCGCCACCGGGAGGAAATGGAACTGGATGTTCGGCCATTCGAACGCTTCGCGGGTTCGGATGAAGCCGCCGGCCTCGAACTGGTTGCTGGCGCCGAGGCCCTTGCCGAGGAACAGCCACTGGGCACCGATGGCAGGCTGGTTCCACCATTTGGTCGCCGGGTAGATCGACACCGGCTGCTTGCAGGCGTACTGCAGGTAGAGTTCCAGGTGATCCTGCAGGTTGGCGCCGACGCCCGGCAGGTCATGCACCACCGGGATGTCCAGGTCGCGCAGCAGGGCCGCCGGGCCGACGCCGGAGCGTTGCAGCAATTGCGGCGAGGCGATCGCGCCGCTGCACACCAATACTTCGCGGCGGGCGTGGGCGGTGACCGGGTTGTCGCCGTTGCCCACCAGGTAGGAGACGCCGATGGCGCGCTTGCCGCTGAACAGGATGCGGTCGCTCAGGGCGTGGGTGACGATGGTCAGGTTGGGCCGGCCGCGGGCCTGGTCCAGGTAGCCGCGCCCGGTGGCGGCGCGACGGCCCTCCGGGGTGACGGTCCGGTCCATGGGGCCGAAGCCTTCCTGCTGGTAACCGTTGAGGTCATCGGTTCGCGGGTAGCCGGCCTGCACGCCGGCCTCGACCATCGCATGGAACAGTGGGTTGTTGCCGGCCTTCGGCGTGGTCACGCTGACCGGGCCGTCGCCGCCATGGTAGTCGTTGGGGCCGATGTCCCGGGTTTCCGCCTTGCGGAAGTACGGCAGGCAGTCGAGGTAGCTCCAGTCCTCGAGGCCCGGCTCCTTGGCCCAGCCGTCGAAGTCCAGGGCGTTGCCGCGGATGTAGCACATGCCGTTGATCAGCGAGGAGCCGCCCAGGCCCTTGCCGCGACCGCACTCCATGCGGCGGTTGTTCATGTAGGGCTCGGGGTCGGTCTCGTAGGCCCAGTTGTAGCGCCGCCCCTGCAGCGGGAAGGCAAGGGCCGCCGGCATCTGGGTGCGGAAGTCGAAGCGGTAGTCGGGACCGCCGGCTTCGAGCAGCAGGACGCTGACGTCGGCATCTTCGGTGAGGCGGGTAGCGAGTACGTTACCGGCAGAGCCGGCTCCGATGATGATGTAGTCGAATTCCTGGGACATGCAGGCCTTCCTCTTTTCTCGGCATGACACCGGCCGCGACGCTGGCGCGCCGGTGTCTGGAAGTTCGGAATGGCCGGTGTCAGGGAGCGTTGCCTGGGACCGGCCTGGTTAGGGGTTCGAGCGCTGCGTCGAGGCTCAGAACACCGAGGCGTAGTCGCCCAGCTCCACTTGCACGGACTTGATGCGAGTGTAATGAGCCAGGGTGGTGAGACCGTTCTCGCGACCGACACCGGATTGCTTGTAACCGCCGACCGGCATTTCCGCCGGCGACTCGCCCCAGGTATTGATCCAGCAGATGCCGGCTTCCAGGCGATGGATGGCGCGGTGGGCGCGGGCCAGGTCCTGGGTCACGACGCCGGCGGCGAGGCCGTACTCGGTATCGTTGGCGCGGCGGATCGCCTCGTCTTCGTCGTCATAGACCAGGATGCTCATCACCGGGCCGAAGATTTCCTCGCGGACGATGGTCATGTCGTCGCTGCAATCGGTGAACACGGTCGGCGCGACGTAGGCGCCATTGCCGAACGCTCCATCGGTCACACGCTCGCCGCCGCACAGCAGGCGAGCCTTCTGCGCCTTGCCGGACTCGATGTAGCCGAGCACGCTTTCCATGTGCGGGAAGCTGACCAGCGGGCCGAAGTTGGTGTTCTCGTCCTGCGGGTCGCCGAGACGGATGCGCTGCACGCGCTCCAGTACCTTGGCTTCGAAGCGGGCCTGCTGGGAACGGTGGATGAACACCCGGGTGCCGTTGGTGCAGACCTGGCCGGAGCTGAAGAAGTTGGCCATGACGGCGATGTCGGCGGCACGGTCGAGGTCTGCGTCGGGGAAGATGATCAGCGGGGACTTGCCGCCCAGCTCCATGGTCACTTCCTTCAGCGACGAGCTGGAAGCGCTGGCCATGACTTTCTTGCCGGTGGAGGTGCCACCGGTGAAGGAGATCTTCTCGATCAGCGGGTGCTCGGTCAGCCACTGGCCGACTTCGCGTCCGCTGCCGGTGAGCACGTTGAACACGCCGTCCGGCACGCCGGCCTCGGTGTAGATCTCGGCCAGCTTGAGGGCCGTCAGCGGGGTGACTTCGCTGGGCTTGAAGATCATCGCGTTGCCGGCAGCGAGGGCCGGGGCGGATTTCCACAGGGCGATCTGCACCGGGTAGTTCCAGGCGCCAATGCCGGCGACCACGCCCAGCGGCTCGCGGCGGGTGTAGACGAAACTGGTTTCGCGCAGGGGAATCTGCTCGCCTTCGATGGCCGGGACCAGGCCGGCGTAGTACTCGAGCACGTCGGCGCCGGTGACGATGTCCACCGAGCGGGTTTCCGCCAGCGGCTTGCCGGTATCCAGGGTTTCCAGGGCAGCCAGTTCGTCGTTGCGCTCGCGGAGGATGTCGACGGCGCGACGGAGGATGCGCGAGCGCTGCATGGCGGTCATCGCCGCCCACACCTTCTGCCCCTCGACGGCGCTCTGCACGGCCCGCTCGACGTCTTCCCTGGAAGCCCGCTGGACCTTGGCGAGCACTTCGCCGTTGGCCGGGTTGATGGTCTCGAAGGTGGCGCCACTGCTGGCCTCCACGTAGCGACCGCCAATGTAGAGCTTCTGTTCTTCGAATCGGGCCATGTTGCAGTCCTCTCTTATCGGTATCGCAGGCGCAAGGCGGCGCCGCGGGGGTTTTCGTCCCTACCCCGACTGTTTTGCCAACTGCTGGTCGAGGTAGTCGTAAGCGATGTTCAGGGCCTCGTCGGTATCGAAGGCGTCGCCGGTCAGCGCGCCACGCAACCACAGGCCGTCGATCAGGGCCGCCAGGCCGCGTGCCGCGGCGCGGGCGTCGTCCGCCGAGAGCTGGCGGCGGAACTGGTAGCACAGGTTCGAATACAGGCGATGGTCGTTGACCCGCTGCAATCGACGCAGTGCCGGCTGGTGCATGCTGGTCGCCCAGAACGCCAGCCAGGTCTTCATCGCCGGACCATTGACCTGGCTGTCGTCGAAGTTGCCTTCGACGATCGCTCGCAGGTGCGCCCTCGGACTGTCGTCGTAGAGCGCCGCGCGGCGTTCGCGTACGGCCTTGCTCAAGGCGCTGAGCAGGTGCCGCATGGTCGCTTCCAGCAAGCCGTTCTTGTCCTGGAAGTAGTGACTGATGATGCCGTTGGAAACACCCGCCAGGCGGGCTATCAGGGCGATGCTGGCGTCTCCCATGCCGACCTGATCGACCGCCTCCAGGGTGGCGTGAATCAGTTGCGAGCGGCGGATGGGCTGCATACCGACCTTGGGCATTGCTATCTCCTCTCGTCGATGGGTGCGTGCGGGCACCGACCGACGTCATTGGTGGCCAGTCTATTTTGTTTTTATTGAACGTTCAATCAACTAAGAATAAGCTCGGCGTCCATGAGCGGCTCCCAGCCTGCGTGCAACCTGGCCCGCGCCGTTCATCACCTCGTCGCCGAAGTCCGCCAAGGATCGCAGAATCCGGGCTTCAAGTGGGGTGGCAATGCTGTGTCTGTAGTCCGCGGCCATAAGCCGCCATGCTTTCACTGCCATGGGGTCATCCTCCAATGAGTACTGCTTCGCCAATAAAAACAAACGAGCAGGTACGTCTGAATCCGATCGTGTTCTTCGGCTCGACCGCACTGATCCTGGTTCTGACCGCCGCCCTCATCCTCTATCCCGACAGCGCCGGAGCCTTGCTCGGCCGCATCCAGGCGTGGCTGTCGCACAGCTTCGGCTGGTACTACATGCTGGCCATCGGCGCCTACCTGTTCTTCGTCGCCTGGGTGGCCTTCTCGCGCTTCGGCACCCTCAAGCTCGGCGAGGAGCATGAAAAGCCGGACTTCAGCTACGGCGCCTGGGCCGGCATGCTGTTCTCCTCCGGGATCGGCATCTCGCTGCTCTACTTCGCCGCATCCGAGCCGATCGACCACCTCTACCATCCACCCGAAGGCGTTCCCGGCAGCCCTCAGGCGGCGCGCCAGGCGCTGCAACTGACCTTCCTCCACTGGGGCCTGCACGGTTGGGCGATCTATGCCCTGGTCGGCCTCGCCGTCGGTTATTTCGCCTACCGCCATCGCCAGCCGCTGGCATTGCGCTCGGCGCTCTATCCGATCCTCGGCGAGCGCTGGGTGAAAGGCGCCGCGGGCCACGCGGTGGATTGCTTCGGCATCTTCGTCACCCTTCTCGGGCTGGTGACCAACCTGGGCATCGGCGCCTTGCAGGTGTCGTCCGGTCTCGAGTACCTGACCGGCATGCCGCACAGCAAAGGCACCCTGCTGGCGGTGATCCTGGCGATGAGCCTGGTCGCCACCCTGGCGGCGGTCTCCGGTGTCGAGAAAGGCATCCGCCGGCTGTCCAACCTGAATATCGTGCTGTTCAGCTCGCTGCTGCTGTTCGTGCTGGTCTGCGGTTCGACCCTGGAACTGCTCAACGGCTTCGTACAGAACCTCGGCGACTATCTCGACGGCCTGGTGCTGAAGACCTTCGACCTCTACGTCTACACCGGTGCCGGCGCCGGCAAGAGCGAGGAATGGCTGGGCCTGTGGACCCTGTTCTACTGGGCCTGGTGGATTTCCTGGGCGCCCTTCGTCGGTATGTTCATCGCCCGCATCTCCCGCGGTCGCAGCGTGCGCGAACTGGTCTGCGGGGTGCTGCTGATCCCGCTGGGCTTCACCCTGGCCTGGCTGTCGGTATTCGGCAACAGCGCCCTGGACCTGGTGATGAACCACGGCGCGACCGACCTGGGCAAGGCCGCGCTGGAACAGCCGTCGATGTCGATCTACCTGCTGCTGGAACACTATCCGCTGTCGAAGATCGTCATCGGCCTGTCGATCTTCGTCGGCTTCGTGCTGTTCCTCACCCCGGCGGATTCCGGCTCGGTGATGCTGGCCAATCTCTCGCGCAGCGGCGGCGAGCTGGACGAGGACGCGCCGAACTGGCTGCGTATCCTCTGGTCGGCCGTCGTCACGCTAGTCACCATCGGCCTGCTGTTCGCCGGCAACTTCACGGCGATGCAAACCGTCGTGGTGCTCGCCGGGCTGCCGTTCTCGGCGGTGCTGATCCTGTTCATGTTCGGCCTGCACAAGGCCATGCGCGCCGACTACGAGGCCCAGGTCGGCGACCGCCGCACCTACCAGCCGGTGCCGGCGCCAACCCAGCCCCAGACCTGAACCCGGCGCCGCTAGGGCGCCCTCGCCAATCAGGTGCGTACTTGGCCCGGCGTTTCGCCGGGCCTTTCTTTTCTGCCACCCGGCGCCCGGCGCATGCCGCAGGAACCGGCGCGCAGGAGCGTGCGAAAGGAAGAACAGACGGAAAAAGCGCGGAGGATAAACGCGAATGCCCGGCAGCGCCGGGCATTCGTAGCGGCCCCGAGCGGGCCGAGGGGGATCAGCCGAGGTTCTTGCCCAGCAACGCGTGGTACAGCTCGCTGTCGCCGAGCACCCCGACCACCCTGTCCTGCTCCTGCAGGACCAGCTTGTGGCCGGTCTGGTAGCGAATCTGCAGGGCATCGCGCATACGGATGCTGACATCCACCAGGGTCGGTTCGCGGCGCAGCTTCTCCACCGGGTCGCCCTGGCGCCAGCGTTGCAGGTCGATGACGTTGCTGCCCTGGCGCGCGCCCTTGAGCACGTCGCCTTCGCTGAGACCGATCCAGCAGTCGCGGCCCTGGTCGAAGCAGATCTCGTCGTTCTGCCGGATGCACTGGTCGAGGCCACGCATCAGGCTCTGGCCGCACAGCACGTTGAGCGGGTTGGTATGGGCGACGAAGGTACGCACGTAGTCGTCCGCGGGGCTCAGCACGATCTCTTCCGGCTTGCCGTGCTGGATGATCCGGCCGTCCTTCATGATCGCGATGCGGGTGCCGATCTTCAGCGCCTCGTCGAGGTCGTGGCTGACGAACACGATGGTCTTGTGCAGTTGCCGTTGCAGCACCAGCAGTTCGTCCTGCAATTGCTGGCGGATCAGCGGGTCGAGGGCGGAGAACGGTTCGTCCATCAGCAGGATGTCGCCATCCATCGCCAGCGCGCGAGCCAGGCCGACGCGCTGCTGCATGCCGCCGGAGAGCGAGTCGGGACGCTTGTCGCGCCACTGCGAGAGACCGACCAGCTCGAGCTTCTCGTCGATCAGCTTCTTCCGCTCGGCGGCCGGACGGCCCTGCATCTCCAGGCCGAAGCCGACGTTCTCGGCCACCGTCAGCCAGGGCATCAGGGCGAACTTCTGGAACACCATGGCGATGCGCTTGGTGCGCATGGCCTTGAGGGTCGCCGGCGAGCAGTTGGCGATGTCCACCTGCGAACCTTCGTGCTCGATCAGCAGCTTGCCGCGGCTGACCTTGTTCAGGCCGTTGATGCAGCGCAGCAGGCTCGACTTGCCGGAGCCGGAAAGTCCCATCAGCACGCAGATCTCGCCGCGGTTGACGTCCAGGCAGGCGTCCTCGACGCCGAGCACCTGGCCGGTGCGCTTGAGGATCTCGGCGCGGCCGAGGCCCTGGTCGAGGAGCTTCAGGGCTTCCTTGGTGTGGGTGCCGAAGATGACGTCCACATGGTCGAATCGGATCGCAGTCATGGCTTATTTCCCCTTCACGGCGCGCTGCTTGCACACCCGGTCGAGCAGGATGGCGAGCAGGACGATGGCCAGGCCGGCTTCGAAGCCGAGGGAGATGTCGGCGGTGTTCAGCGCGTTCACCACCGGCTTGCCGAGGCCATCGGCGCCGACCAGCGCGGCGATCACCACCATCGACAGGGAGAGCATGATGCATTGGGTGATGCCGGCGGCGATGCTCGGCATCGCGTGCGGCAGCTCGATGCGCGTCAGCAGTTGCCAGCGCGAGCAGCCGAAGGCCTTGCCGGCGTCGAGCAGCTCCGCCGGAACGTCCTGGATACCCAGGCAGGTCAGGCGGATCGGCGCGGCGACGGCGAAGATCACCGTGGAGATCAGGCCCGGCACCACGCCGAGACCGAACAGGGTCAGGGTCGGGATCAGGTAGACGAAGGTCGGTACCGTCTGCATCAGGTCCAGCAACGGCCGCAGCGCGGTGTAGAACCACGGCTTGTGCGCGGCGACGATGCCCAGCGGCACGCCCACGGCGATGCACACCAGGGTGGCGAATATCACCTGGGCGAGGGTTTCCATGGTCTCCTGCCAGTAGCCCAGGTTGAGGATCAGCAGCAACGAGGCCAGGGCGAACACGGTCAGCCCCCAGCTGCGCTGGATGAAATGCACCAGCCCTACCAGCAAGGCGATCAGCACCAACGGGTTGAACCAGAGCAAGCCGTTGGTGACGCCATGGATGAGGAACTCCAGGGTGTCGGAGATCTTGTCGAAGAACGATGCGCCATGCAGGGTCAGCCAGTCGACGAAACCGGCGATCTGCTCTCCCAGCGGGAGCTTGTGATCAGTCAGGAACATAATCAGGGTCCATCAAGAGCGGGAAATGAACGACCGGTCGCCTACTTGGCGAACGCCAGCTTGGCCGCGGCTGCGGCAGGCTGCCCGTCGCGCGTGGTGACACCGGCCAGCCAGGCATCCAGCTGTTCCGGGTGATCCTTCAACCAGGCCTTAGCGGCTTCCTCGGGTTTCTTGTTTTCGTTGAGTACCGCGTCCATCAGCTTGTTCTCCATCTCGAGGGTGAAGCTGAGGTTCTTCAGCAGTTGGCCGACGTTGGCGCACTCCTGGGCGTAGCCCTTGCGCACGTTGGTGTAGATGGTCGCGCCGCCATAGTTGGGGCCGAAGAAGTCGTCGCCGCCTTCCAGGTACTTCATCTGGAAGCGGGTATTCATGGGGTGCGGCTCCCAGCCGAGGAACACCACCCACTGGTTGCGCCGGATGGCCCGCTGCACCTGCGAGAGCATGCCCGCCTCGCTGGATTCCACCAACTTGAACTTGCCCAGTTCGAAGGCGTTCTTGTCGATCATGCTCTGGGCGACGCGGTTGCCGTCGTTGCCCGGCTCGATGCCGTAGATCTTGTTGCCCAGCTTGTCGGAGAACTTCGCGATATCGGCGAAGCTGCGCAGGCCGCCGTCGTAGACGTACTGGGGAACCGCCAGGGTGTACTTGGCGCCCTCCAGGTTGGCGCGCAGTGTCTCGACCGTACCTTTCTCGGCGTACTGCTTGATGTCGTTGGTCATGGTGGGCATCCAGTTGCCCAGGAATACGTCGAGGTCGTTGTTGGCCAGGGAGCGGTAGGTCACCGGCACCGAGAGCAGATTGACCTTGGTCTTGTAGCCGAGGGACTCGAGGACCTGGCGGGTGACCGCAGTGGTCACTGTGATGTCGGTCCAGCCGACGTCGGCGAAACGCACCGACGCACAGGATTCGGGCTCCGCGGCCTGGGCTGCCAGCGGTGCGCACAGAGACACGGCCAGCAGCCAAGACTTGCAACCTTTCATAGCGAACTCCTCTGCAGGGTAAGGCGCCGGCGCTACCCCGAAGGGCGCGGCGGTCTGTCTGTATCGGGCCGACCGGTAGCGGCCCTCAGCGGGCAATTCGTGAACGATCATGAAACAGGACGCATCCGTCGCCTACAGGGTGGGTCGCAACCAGTGCAGGCGGGGTCGCATTCAGTACCCGCTGTGTCGCATTCAATCATAGTGGTCTTTGCCGGCGACCAGCGGATGCCGTTTTCGGAGCGGCGCGAGCCCGTTCTCATTCCGACGCCGTGCAGGTGCAGACGCCCCTCGGCCGCAGAGGTTCCCCGATCCGGGCGCGGGCGCGGCGCTTTTGGACATGGCCGGGTCGGTGGCGGATGCGGCCCGCCCCGGGGAAAGCCCGATGATGCGCAGGAATCGCGGGCGGAGGAGCCGCCACCCCCACTACGCAGGCACGGATGCCGCGGCAATCCCGGAGGCCGGCATGGCTATCAGTGTGTTCGACCTTTTCAAGATCGGTATCGGCCCGTCCAGTTCGCATACCGTCGGCCCCATGCGCGCCGCCGCGCTGTTCACCACTGCCCTGCGCCAACGCCAGGCGCTGTCGGCGGTGCGGCGTCTCGAAGTGCGCCTGTATGGCTCGCTGTCCGCCACCGGCGTCGGCCACGGCACCGATCGCGCGGTGATCATGGGCCTGATGGGCGAATGGCCGGATCGTATCGACCCGACCCAGATCGCCCCACGCATGGCCGCGCTGCTCGATAGCGGCCTGCTGCAACTGGACGGCCGCGTGGCGGTACCGTTCGACTGGGTGCGCGACATGCGCCTGCTCGACGAGAACCTGCCCTACCACCCCAACGCCATGACCCTGGTCGCCTACGGCGAGCAAGGCGAACTGCACCAGGAGACCTACTACTCGGTGGGTGGCGGCTTCGTGGTCGATGCGGCACAGGCCGCCTCGGGACAGCTCGACCAGGACCACACGGTGCTGCCCTACGACTTCTCCAGCGCCGAGGAACTGTTGCTGCTGTGCAAGCGCCACAACCTGCGGGTATCCGAGCTGATGCTGGCCAACGAACGCATCTGGCGCAGCGAGACCGACATCCGCGAAGGCCTGCGGCGCATCTGGCAGGCGATGCGCGATTGCGTCGACAACGGGTTGCGCAACGAAGGCATCCTTCCCGGCGGGCTCAACGTGCAACGCCGCGCCGCGCGCCTGCACCGCAACCTGCAGGAGATCGGCAAGCCCAACGTGATCGGCTCGACCCTCAGCGCCATGGAATGGGTCAACCTGTTCGCCCTGGCGGTGAACGAGGAGAACGCCGCCGGCGGGCGCATGGTGACCGCGCCCACCAACGGCGCGGCGGGGATCATCCCGGCGGTGCTGCACTACTATATGAAGTTCAATCCCGACGCCCAGGACCGCGACGTCGTCGACTACCTGCTGGCCGCCGCCGCGGTGGGCATCCTGTGCAAGAAGAACGCCTCGATCTCCGGCGCCGAGGTCGGCTGCCAGGGCGAGGTCGGCTCGGCCTGCGCGATGGCCGCCGCCGGACTGGCGGAAGTCCTCGGCGCCACCCCGGCGCAGGTCGAGAACGCCGCCGAGATCGGCCTGGAGCACAACCTCGGGCTGACCTGCGACCCGGTCGGCGGGCTGGTCCAGGTGCCCTGTATCGAGCGCAACGCGATCGCCGCGGTGAAGGCCATCAACGCGGCGCAAATGGCCTTGCGCGGCGACGGCCAGCATTTCATCTCGCTGGACAAGGTGATCCGCACCATGCGCGACACCGGTGCCGACATGCACGACAAGTACAAGGAAACCTCGCGCGGGGGCCTGGCGGTGAACGCCATCGAGTGCTGAACCGGAATTGCTCACGAAACGATCGAGACGCCACTTTTTGGCGCATATGACGCGTGACCGGGCGGTCGTCATCCGTCACACTGCGGAGTAACGGCTCGCCGCCCGTCGTTACCTTTGTCGCCACGGCCGCTGCCCCGCCTTCTCGCCGGGGGCCGCCCTGGTGCTACCGAAATGCCCAGGCGCGCGGCGCGCCGCCAGCCGTCGCCCATGCTGTCGTTGTGCCAGGTCCGAGTGGAAATACCGGGCTAAAGCCTTCCGGCTTTTTTGATTGAACGCCCAATCAATATAGGCATGGCATTTGCCTTGCTCTGGTTACAAGCAACGCCGATGGCGTGGCCCAAGCAGCCACCCGGAAATTCCAACAATCATAAAAAAAGCCTCGTGAGAGGCCTGCTTGCTCAGCGTGAGGAGATACACCCATGACCACGTACGCGCCCGGAGTCCCACCACAGAACCGAAATCCGCAGTCCATCGGCTTCCTGCTGCTGGACAACTTCACCCTGATCTCCCTGGCCTCGGCGGTGGAACCGTTGCGCATGGCCAACCAGCTCTCGGGACGCGAACTCTACCGCTGGCATACGCTGAGCCTGGACGGCCGCCAGGTCTGGGCCAGCGACGGCCTGCAGATCACCCCCGACGCCGGTACCGACAACGCCCCGGCGGTGGATTGCGTGATCGTCTGCGGCGGCGTCGGCATCCAGCGCAGCGTCACCCGCGAGCACGTCACTTTCCTCCAGGCCCAGGCCCGCCAGGGTCGGCGCCTCGGCGCGGTGTGCACCGGCAGTTGGGCGCTGGCCCGCGCCGGCCTGCTCGACGGCTACGATTGCAGCGTGCACTGGGAATGCCTGGCGGCGATGCAGGAAGCCTTCCCCCGGGTGGCCATGAGCACCCGCCTGTTCTCCATCGACCGCAACCGCTTCACCTCTTCCGGCGGCACCGCGCCGATGGACATGATGCTGCACCTGATCGGCCGCGAGCATGGCCGCGAGCTGTCGGCGGCGATCTCCGAGATGTTCATCTACGAGCGCATCCGCAACGAGCAGGACCACCAGCGCGTGCCGCTCAAGCACATGCTCGGCACCAACCAGCCGAAGTTGCAGGAGATCGTCGCGCTGATGGAGGCCAACCTGGAGGAACCGATCGACCTCGACGAACTGGCGGTCTACGTCAACGTCTCGCGTCGCCAGCTCGAGCGGCTGTTCCAGAAGTACCTGCACTGCTCGCCGTCGCGCTACTACCTGAAGCTGCGCCTGATCCGCGCCCGCCAGTTGCTCAAGCAGACGTCCATGTCGATCATCGAGGTGGCCTCGGTCTGCGGCTTCGTCTCCACCCCGCACTTCTCCAAGTGCTACCGCGAGTACTTCGGCATCCCGCCGCGCGACGAGCGCCAGGGCCAGCCGCTGGGCCAGCCGGTGGTGCTGATGCCGATCCCGCAGGACCTGGCGTTGATGCCCAACTCCTCGGCGCTGTCGGCCCTGAGCCAGGCGCAGGGCGAGTCGACCTTCGCCAGCGTGCGGATCTGACGGCGCGTCCCTGCCCGCCCCGTCCACGGGAGCGGGCAGGGCCTTGTCAGCCCCGCGGCACCAGCGCCGGCAGCAATTGCCGGGAAATCGCCTCGCGCACCGCCGGGAGCAGCGTGGCGTGCCCGCCGAGCATGTCCTCCACCAGCCGCCGCAGCGCCTGGGCGCGCTCCGGGCTGAGGCCGCGCACGGCGTATTCGCAGGCCTGCTCCGGAGTCGAGTCCGGCGGCACGCTGAAGCCCAGCGCCTGCAGGCGTTCGCGGAAATCGTCCTGGTCGATCAGATCGGCGTGCATCATCGCGGCAGCTCCTTCGATGGGGATTGCCATCGATTCTGCTGAGCCCACGTCGCTCCCGGCAAGGGGGCTGTCCCGCCTGGACATGGGCAGGTCGTTTTCGGCTAATTCGACCGCCAGCGACACCGCCACAATCGCCTCCAGCGGCTTGCGGAATGCAGCGGACGGCTTCCGGAAAACGCCAGACTCACACTGAGGGCCGTTCCTGGCTCCTTTTTCATCCCCCTCCGCGCGTCGGGCGCGGCAGGGGGATTTTTTTGCCGGAAGCCAGCTAGCCGGCGCCGAGTCCCGCCCGACAGTGTTCCCAGAAACGCTCGAAGCCCGGCGAGAGGAACTTGTCGCGCTGGCGCAGCATGTAGAAGCGCCGGCGCAACGGCGGCAGGCTGCTGCGCAGTTCGACCAGCGCGCCGGAGGCCAACTGTTCCTCGACCACCCAGCGCGACAGGCAACTGATGCCCAGCCCGGCGGCGACGCTGTGCTTGATCGCCTCGGAGCTGCCCAGGTCCAGGCTGTCTTCCAGGTAATGCAGGTGGCCCAGCAGGGCGTGGCTGACCTCCTCGCGCGTGCCCGAGCCGGGCTCGCGCAGCAGCCAGCGCGCGCGGCGCAGGGCCTCGCGGGAGACCTGGGTGCGCGAGGCCAGCGGGTGGCCGGGCGCCGCCACCACGATCAGGCTGTCCTCGAGCCAGGGCTCCACCCGCAGGCCCGGCTCGTGGCAGGGGCCTTCGATGAGGCCGATGTCCGCCGCGAAGGTCACCACGTCCTGCACCGCCGAACCGGTGTTGCCGATGCTGGCGTTGACCCTCACGCCCGGCTGCTCCCGCTCGAAGGAGGCCAGCAGGCGCGGCAGCACGTAGTTGCCGATGGTGCTGCTGGCCGCCACCGTCAGGCTCGCCTGGGGCGCGGCGGAAACCGCGAACTGCTGCTCCAGTTGCGCCACCCCGTCGAGCAGGCGCAATGCCTGGGGCAGGAAGCGGCGGCCGACCTCGTTCAGTTGCAGGCGCTTGCCGACCCGGTCGAACAGGCGCGTGGAAAGCTGCGATTCCAGCTCGTTGAGCGCGGCGCTGGTGGCCGACTGCGACAGCGAGATGGATTCCGCCGCCGCCGTGGTACTGCCGCAGCGAGCCACCGCACAGAAGATCTGGAGCTGACGGAAACTGAGGGCCATGGACTCACCTACCTGTTTTTCAGGTATTTAATACAGAAACTATTCGTTTCACAAATTCATGCCCGCTACCTAACCTGCGTCCCGTGACCTCACCTGAGGAGCGAAGGATGCACACCCTCCCCGTCAAGACCGGTACCAGACCCCTGGCCCAGGTCCAGAAACTCATCCCCGGCCTGCTGCTCAGCGCCGCCCTGGCCGGCGTGGCGATCCTCCTGGGTCGTTCGCAATGGTTGCAGCACAACGGCATCAGCGCGCTGACCCTGGCCATCGTGCTCGGCATCGTCGTCGGCAACACCCTGTACCCTCGGATCGCCGCCGGCAGCGCCGCCGGCGTCGGCTTCTCCAAGCAGATCCTGCTGCGCGCCGGGATCATCCTCTACGGCCTGCGCCTGACCTTCCAGGACATCGCCGGCGTCGGATTGCACGGCGTGCTGCTGGACGCCCTGATGCTCGCCAGCACCTTCGGCCTGGCGTGCCTGCTCGGCACCCGGCTGTTCGGCCTGGACCGCACCACCACCCTGCTGATCGGCGCCGGCAGTTCGATCTGCGGCGCCGCCGCGGTGATGGCCACCGAGCCGGTCGTGCGTGGCCGCGCCGAACAGGTCGCGGTGGCGGTCTCCACCGTGGTGGTGTTCGGCACCCTGGGCATCTTCCTCTATCCGGCGCTGTTCCAGCTCGACCAGGACTGGGGGCTGCTGCCGCGCGACCCTGGCACCTGGGGCGTGTACATCGGTGCCACGGTGCACGAGGTGGCCCAGGTGGTCGCCGCGGGTCGCTCGATCGGCATCGAGGCAGCGGATACCGCAGTGATCGCCAAGATGGTCCGGGTAATGATGTTGGCGCCCTTCCTGATCCTGCTCTCGGCCTGGCTGGCACGCGACAAGGCGCACCGCCGGCAGCACAGCGGCGCGACCAAGATCACCATTCCCTGGTTCGCCGTCGGCTTCGTACTGGTCGCCGGGCTCAACTCGCTGGTCAGCCTGCCGCCGGCGCTGGTCAGCCACGTCAACGACCTCGACACCTTCCTCCTGGCCATGGCAATGGCCGGCCTCGGCCTCGGCACGCACCTCTCGGCGATCCGCCGCGCCGGCCTCAAGCCGCTGCTGCTGGCCGCCCTGCTATTCGCCTGGCTGGTGCTCGGCGGTGGATTACTCACCCGCCTGGCGCTCGCCTGAGTCCTCCGCCAGGAAGCCCTGCACGGCCCGCCGCAAGGCCTCGTGCAGGGCTTCCACCTCATCGATGCCGTGGCCGCGCAGGCAGCCATGGACCAGCCCGCTTCCCGGATAGAACCCTGCCTCGCCACCCGCCGCGCGTAGCGCTGCGCCATAGCGCTCGCCGTCGTCGCGCAGCGGATCGAATTCGGCAACCGCCACGAAGGCCGGCGGCAGGCCAGTGAAATCAGCGGCCTCCAGGGGTAGCGCCAGCGGCTGTCGGTGCAGCGCCGCCAGCGGCAGGTAGGCGTCCAGGCACGCCTGCACATCGCCGAGGCCGAGCAACGGCGCGTCGGCGCAGTCGATCCGCGAGGGCGATGGCGCAGCGGACAGCAAGGGATAGAGCAATATCTGCGCGGCCGGCGACGGCGCGCCGCTATCGCGCAGGGCCAGGCACAGCGCCGCCGCCAGGTTGCCGCCGGCGCTGTCGCCGGCCACCAGCAGGCGTCGCCCATCCAGCGCTTCGTCCAGCTCGCCCAGGCTCAGCGCCTGCCAGGCACGCAGGCAATCCTGCAATGCCGCCGGGAACGGATGCTCCGGCGCCAGTCGGTAATCCACCGCCAGCACCAGCAGGCCCAGGCGCGCCGCCAGGTCGGCGCAGATGAAATCGTGTGAATCGAGGCCGCCGAGCATCCAGCCGCCACCGTGCAGGTAGAGCAGCGCCGGCCAGCCACCGGGCGGTGCCGGGCGGTCGGGGCGATAGCGGCGCACGCGCACCGGCGGCGCGGCCGGCAAGCAGGAGTCGAGCACCCGCAAACCGGCCGGGCGCGGCGGCGCGAACGCCTGGCACATCCGAGCGTAGGCCGCACGTTGCGCATCCAGGCGCGGACTGTCGCTGGCGAACGCCCGGCTGTGCTCGACGAAGCGCCACATCGCCGGAGACAGCGGATACTTCGCAGCCATCGCGCTCAGCGCACCGGCGGCAGGCCGATCACCCGACCGACACCTTCCGGCACGGGGAGCGCGCGATGTGCCTCGGCGAGCGCCTCGACCCGCGCCAGCACCTCGCCTGCGAACGGCACCGAGCGCGGGCCGTCGAGGCTGACGTGGAGCAGCATCTGCTCGCTCAGCGCCAGCGCCTGCCCGCTGCCAGGCAGGTACAGGGCATGATGGATATGCAGGCGCTTGCGATCGTGACCGAGCAGTTGCGTGCGCACCTCGACCCTGGCGCCCTCCTTCACCTCGTGGAGGAAGTTCAGGTGGCATTCCAGGGTGAACAGCGAGTGTCCGCTGGCGTCGCGGTTCTGGCTGTCCAGGCCGATATGCGCCATCAGCGCATCGGTGGCGTAGCTGAACAGCAGTAGGTAGAAGGCATCGCGCAAGTGGCCGTTGTAGTCCACCCACTCGGGCAGGACCGGCGTCTCGTAGGTCGTCAGGGCTTGGCTCATGGCAGGCTCCGTGGTTGCGCTCCGCCCGGCGGGGCGGAAGGCGCGTCATGTCACTCGGCGAAGGCGAAGCCGTGCCGGGCCTTGGTTTCCCTGATCGCCCCGAGCACCGCCAACAGGCAGTCGTCGCGGTAGCGCTCGAGCTCGGCGATGCTGCGCGCACCCTGCTGCTCGGCGGTGCCCTCCACCACCCGGTCGATCAGGGCCTCGGTGAGTTCCGGCGCCGGCAGGTAGGTCCAGGGCAATTGCAGCGCCGGGCCGAACTGCGCCATGAAGTGGCGCATGCCGGCGTTGCCACCGGCCAGGGTGTAGGTCAGGAAGGTGCCCATGAACGACCAGCGCAGGCCGGCGCCGAAGCGGATCGCATCGTCGATCTCGCCGGTCGTGGCCACGCCGTCGTTGACCAGGTGCAGCGCCTCGCGCCAGAGCGCCTCGAGCAAGCGGTCGGCGATGAAGCCGGGCACTTCCTTGCGTACGTGCAGCGGACGCATGCCCAGCGACTCGTAGACCCGCATCGCCGCCCGCACGGCCTCAACAGCGGTGCGTTCGCCGCCGACCACCTCCACCAGCGGCAGCAGGTAGACCGGATTGAAGGGGTGGCCGACCAGGCAGCGCTCGGGGTGGCTCGCCTCGGCGTAGAACTCGCTGGGCAGCAGGCCCGAGGTGGAGGAACCGATCAGCACGTCGGGCCGCGCCGCGGCGCTGATCCTGGCGTGCAGGTCGAGCTTCAGGTCGAGCCGCTCGGGGGCGCTCTCCTGGATGAAATCGGCGTCGCCCACGCATTCCTCGATGCTCGCGACGAAGCGCAGGCGTTCCTGCGCCGCGCCGGGCGCCAGGCCCTGTTTCCGCAAGGCCGGCCAGGCATTGGCGACGCGCGCGCGCAACGCCGCTTCGGCGCCCGGCGCCGGATCCCAGGCGACGACGTCGAGGCCGTGGGCCAGGGCGCGGGCGATCCAGCCGCTGCCGATGACGCCGCTACCGAGGGCGGCGAAGGTCTTGATCTCGGTGACGAAGGACATGGACATCTCCAGAAGTTGTTCCCGCCCCCGACGGGGCGGGGAGGAAGAAATCAGCGCGGCTTCAGGTTCATCCTGCGGCGCCCTTCCGCCGGGCTCAGGGCGCGCCCGCCGAGGCGCTCGATGATCTCGATGGCGCGCTCCACCAGGCTGCCGTTGCTCGCCGGCACGCCCTTGTCCAGCCAGATGTTGTCCTCCAGGCCGACCCGCACGTTGCCGCCCAGCAACATGGCCTGGGCGACCATCGGCATCTGCGTGCGGCCGATGCCGAAGCCGGCCCAGGTCGCCCCCGGCGGCAGGTTGTCGGCCATCGCCTTCATGGTCGTGGTATCGGCCGGCGCGCCCCAGGGAATGCCCAGGCAGATCTGGAACAGCGGATCCTCCAGCAGCCCTTCCTTGAGCATCTGCTTGGCGAACCAGAGGTGGCCGGTATCGAAGATTTCCAGCTCGGCCTTGACCCCCAGCTCGGTGATGCGCCGGGCGCCGGCGCGCAGTTGCGCAGGGGTGGAGACGTAGATGTAGTCGCCGTCGCCGAAATTGAGGGTGCCGCAGTCCAGGGTGCAGATTTCCGGCAGCAGCTCCTCGACATGCCTGAGCCGCTCCAGCGGGCCGACCAGGTCGGTGCCGGCACCGAACTCCAGGGGCTGCTCGCCCTTGCCGATCTCCAGGTCGCCGCCCATGCCGGCGGTGAGGTTGATGATCACGTCGGTGTCGCTTTCGCGGATGCGCTCGACCACTTCGCGGTACAGCGCCACGTCGCGGCTGGGCTTGCCGGTGGCGGGGTCGCGGACATGGCAGTGGGCGACGGTGGCGCCGGCCCTGGCCGCCTCGATGGCGGCCTCGGCAATCTGTTTCGGGGTGACCGGGATCGCCGGATGCCGGCCGACGGTATCGCCGGCGCCGGTCACCGCGCAGGTGACGATGACTTCATGGTTCACGGTGGTAGCTTCCTGTATTCGGGGTGTACGAAGCCCCGCCCGGCCGCGCCGGGCGGAACGGATAGGTGCGGGTTACTTCAGCGAGGCCTGGAGCGCGGCCAGGCCGTCCTTGCCGTCGAAGGTGCTCACGCCATCCAGCCAGGCCTTCAGCGGCTCGGGGTTGGCCTTCAGCCACTGCCGCGCGGCGTCGAGGGGCTGGGTGCGATCGAGGATCGGCGCCATCACCTGGCTGACCTGGGCGCTGCTGAAGCGCAGGTTGTGCAGCAGCCGGGCGACGTTGCCGCACTGCGCCTGGTAGCCGGCGGCGGTCATGGTGGAGACGGTGGCCGCGCCTTCGTCGGGACCGAACACATCCTCGCTGCCGGTGAGGTAGGTCATGTCGATCTGCAGGTTCATCGGATGCGGCTTCCAGCCGAAGAACACCACCCACTGCTTGCGCTTGATCGCCCGCTTCACCGCCGTGAGCATCCCGGCCTCGCTGGACTCCACCAGCTGGAAGCCCTTCAGGCCGAAACGGTTGTCGTCGATCATCTTCCGGGTGATGCGGTTCGAGCCGCTGCCCGGCTCGATGGCGTAGATGCGGCCGCCAAGCTTGTCCTTGAAGCGGGCGATGTCGGCGAAGGTCTTCAGCCCGCCCTCGGCGACGTAGCTCGGCACCGCATAGGTGGACTGCGCGTCGGCCAGGGTCGGCGGCTCGATCACTTCGATCCGGCCTTTGTCCAGGTAAGGCCTGGCGACCGGCTGCATGGTCGGTTGCCAGTAGCCGAGGAACAGGTCCAGCTGCTTGTCGGCCAGGCCGGCCAGGACGATCTGTTGCGAGGCGCTGGTCTGCTTCACCTGGTAGCCCAGGCCGTCGAGCAAGGCCTCGGCCACGGCGCTGCTGGCGACCACGTCGGTCCAGTTCACCGTGCCCAGGCGCACCGTGCGGCACTGCTCGGGTTCGGCGGCCAGGGCGGCGCCACTGGCCAGGATCAGCAGGGCGCAGCCCAGCTGGCGAATCGTCGTCTTCATCGGTCTCCCCTCGTGCGGCTATTGATTGTTTTTCTGCGAGGTGGGCGCCGGCCCCTTGCGAGACCGACCCTGGCGACCAAGGTACGCAGCCGGGACGGCGGCGAAGCGCACTGCGGCGACCAGCTCTTGCACTGCAGCGACCTGGCCATTGCCAAGCGCGGCGGGCCTGCGCTACACACAGGCTGCGCAACCTCAACCCCGGAGCGCCCCATGTCCCAGGACTTCTGGTTTCTCCTGCTGCCCGGCTTCTCGGTAATGGGCTTCGTTTCCGCCGTGGAGCCACTGCGAGTGGCCAACCGCTTCCACGCCGACCTCTACCGCTGGCACGTGCTCAGCGCCGACGGCGGTCCGGTGCTGGCCAGCAATGGCATGTCGGTGAACAGCGACGGCGCGCTGGAGCCGCTGAAGAAAGGCGACCTGCTGTTCGTGGTGGCCGGTTTCGAGCCGCTGCGGGCGGTCACCCCGGCACTGGTGCAGTGGCTGCGCAAGCTCGATCGCAACGGCGTGACCCTCGGTGGCATCGATACCGGCAGCGTGGTGCTGGCCGAGGCCGGTCTGCTCGACGGGCGCCGCGCGACCCTGCACTGGGAAGCCATCGACGCCTTCCAGGAGTCCTACCCGCAACTGAGCGTGACCCAGGAGCTGTTCGAGATCGACGGTCCGCGCATCACCTCGGCCGGCGGCACCGCCTCCATCGACCTGATGCTCGACCTGATCGCCCAGGCCCACGGTCCGCAACTGGCGGTGCAGGTTTCCGAGCAGTTCGTGCTCGGCCGCATCCGCCCGCGCCAGGACCACCAGCGCCTGCAGGTGGCGACCCGCTATGGCGTGAGCAACCGCAAGCTGGTGCAGGTGATCGGCGAGATGGAGCGGCATACCGAGCCGCCACTGACCACCCTGGAGCTGGCCGAGCACATCCAGGTCACCCGCCGCCAACTGGAACGGCTGTTCCGCGTGCACCTGGACGACACGCCCTCGAACTTCTACCTCGGCCTGCGCCTGGACAAGGCCCGCCAGTTGCTGCGCCAGACCGACCTCAGCGTGCTACAGGTGAGCCTGGCCTGCGGCTTCGAGTCGCCGTCGTACTTCTCCCGCAGCTACCGCGCGCGCTTCACCGCCAGTCCCAGCCAGGATCGCGCGGTGCTGCCGCTCAAGGCTCCCGCAGCCACGCCGCCAGGCGCGCCAGCAGGGCATCGCACGCCTCGAGCTGAGCGAGGCTGACGAACTCGTCCGGCTTGTGGCCCTGGTCCATGCTGCCGGGACCGCAGATCACCGCCGGGATACCGGCCTGGTGGAACAGCCCGCCCTCGGTGCCGAAGGCCACGGTGGAGAAATCCGTCGAACCGCTGAGCAGGCCGATCAGCTCCGCCGCCTGGCTGTCGTCTGCGGTGAGCAGGCCGGGATAGGCCGATAGCGGCGTGAAGCGGATATCGGTACTTCGCTCCACCGCGCGCATCCGCGGCAGCAGTTCGCTTTCGGCATAGTCGCGGAGTTCCTCGGCGACCTGCCGCGGGTCGTCCGCCGGCAGCGCGCGGACCTCGAAGTCGAAGCGGCACTCGGCGGGCACGATGTTCAGCGCCCGGCCGCCCTGGATCAGTCCGGTCTGCACCGTCGAGTAGGGCGGGTCGAAACGCCGGTCGTGGCGCTCCGGCACCGCCAGGCGCGCGCCGATCTCGCCGAGGCGGCCGATCAGCCGCGCGGCGTATTCGATGGCATTCACCCCCTGCGGCGCGTAGGCCGAATGGCAGGCCGCGCCGTGCACCTCGCAGCGCATGGCCAGCTTGCCCTTGTGGCCGAGCACCGGCTTCAGCTCGGTGGGCTCGCCGATGATGCACAGCAACGGCTTGTGCGGACGCCGCTCCAGCGCCGCGAGCAGCGAACGGACGCCCAGGCAGCCGACTTCCTCGTCGTAGGAGAACGCCAGGTGCACCGGCAGGCGCAACGGCGCGGCGAGGAACGCCGGGACGGCCGCCAGCACGCAGGCCAGGTAGCCCTTCATGTCCGCCGTGCCACGCCCGTAGAGGCGGCCATCGCGCTCGCTGAGCCGGAACGGCGGCACGCTCCAGGCCTGGCCGTCCGCCGGCACCACGTCGGTATGCCCGGAAAGGCAGACGCCGCCACGGTCGCTGGGGCCGATGGTGGCATAGAGATTGGCCTTGCGGCCGTCGGCGTCGAAGAACAGTTCGCTGTCGACGCCGAAACCCGCCAGGTAGTCGCGGACGTAGTCGATCAGCGCCAGGTTGGACTCGCGGCTGACGGTGTCGAAGGCCACCAGGTCGGCGAGGATGTCGCGGCTGCCGGGCATGTCGGGCTCCAGGGCGCAGGTCTCGCGCTGCGCCGTCGAGGAAGGGAACGACCCGCTCACTCGTCGCCGGGCACGCCGTAGCTCGGCGCACGGGTCGGGTCGAGGGCGCGGGTCACATAGTCCTGCATCTGCGGCTTGTAGGCGAGCCACAGTCGCTCGAGCTGGCCGATGGGGTCGTGCTCGGCCCAGTCGACGCGCAGGTCGACCACCGGCCAGAGCAGGTCGCCGACCACCGACAGCGCCGCCGAATGCACCGGCCCGGCTTCGCCACCAGCGGCCAGCGCGGCACGCATCGCCGCCAGCAGGCGCTCGGCGAGCAGGCCTTCGGCGTTCTCGAAGGCATCCACCATCGCCTCGATCACTTCCGGCGCGGCCAGCAGGTTGCCGGCCGCCACGCATTGTTCGCCGGCCCGCGCATGGTGGACGCCGAGCGCCTCGCGGCCGGTGAACAACGCGGTGCGGCCGTGCTGGTCGATCACCGTGACCTGGCGATACTGGCCATAGCCGTTGCTGCTCAGCGCCTGGTCCAGCGCTTCGCCAGGGGCCAGGCCCTGGTCGAGGCGGTCGAGGATCTGCGGGCCGAGCGCCGGCAGGGTGATGTTCTGCGTAGCCACCGCGCCGGTGCCGGCGCGCAGCCAGGGACAACGGGCGCCGACGGCGATGCTCGACGAGCTGATGGCGATGCCCAGCTGGCCGGTTTCGGCGCAGCGGCCGACGATGGAAAAGGTCATGGCGCGCGCCTCCTCATTGCTGCCAGTCGTCGGGAATCACCGCGATCACGTCGATCTCCATCAGCCACTGCGGCTGGCCGAGGGCCGAGACCACCAGTCCGGTGGAGATCGGGAACACCCCTTTGAGCCACTTGCCGACTTCGCGATAGACCGGCTCGCGGTAGCGCGGATCGATCAGGTAGGTGGTGGTCTTGACGATGTGCGAGAGGTCGCTGCCGGCTTCCTCAAGCAGTTGCTTGACGTTCTTCATCGCCTGCTCGGCCTGGGCGCGCGGGTCGCCGAGGCCGACCAGGTTGCCGTCGAAGTCGGTGCCGACCTGGCCGCGCACGTACACCGTGTTGCCGGCGCGCACGGCCTGGCAGAGATCGTTGTCCAGGGACTGGTTGGGGTAGGTGTCCTTGGTGTTGAACATGCGAATGCGGGTATGGGTAGGCATCAGCTGACTTCCTGGAGGCTGGTTTGCGGAGCTTGCGAGGCGCGGTCCTGTTCCTGGCGCTGGGCGGCGTCGCGGTATGCGAGGTACTTGCGCTGGATGGCGATGTGGTCGGCGACATGGCGCGCGTCGTGCCAGACGCCCCAGATGAACGAGGAGCCGCGCCGCGACAGCCAGGGCAGGCCGATGAAATACACGCCGGGTTCGCTGGACACGCCACGCTGGTGGCGCGGCTTGCCGTCGCGGTCGAAGGCATCGACCTGCAGCCAGCCGAAGTCGACGGCATAGCCGGTGGCCCAGATGATGCTGCCCACCCCGGCCTCGGCCAGGTCCAGTTCGAGGATCGGATCGGTCACGCACTGCGGGTCCGGCAGCCGGCGGCGCGCCTCGGGCTCTTCCGGCAGGTCAAGGCCGTTGCGGGCGATATAGGCGTCGGCGGCGTCGAGCAACGCCAGGTAGTTCTCGTCGCCGCGCGCCAGGTTCTCCGCCAGGTCCGGCCGGAAGGTCGCGACGCCGTCGACGAAGGATTCGGTCAGTCCGACCAGGGTCACGCCCTGATGCGCCAGGGCGCGGAAGTCCACGGTATGTCCGCCGCGGGCACCGCTCACGGCGATGGTCACATGCTCGCGCCCGGGCTTGGCGACTTCCGCATCCCATTCGCCGAGCACGCCCAGCCACCAGCAGAAGTCGCGGTTGCGGTAGGAACGCGGCGGACGGTCATGAGCGCCCACCGAGAGGTAGACCTGGCGCCCGGCACGTTGCAGCTCGTCGGCGATCTGTACCCCCGACGAACCGGCGCCGACCACCAGTACCGCACCTTCGGGCAGCTGCTGCGGGTTGTAGTAGTGGGCCGAGTGGATCTGCCGGATACGCTCGTCGCGCGGCGCGATCGGCGGGATCACCGGACGCTGGAACGGGCCAGTGGCGGCGACCACGCGGTTGGCCTCGATGGTCCCTGCGGAGGTGTCCACGGTGAAGCCGGGGCGGCCGACATTGCGCACCACCTTCCTCACCTCGACGCCGGTACGGATCGGCGCGTCGAATTTCTTCGCGTAGGCCTCGAAATAGGCCGCCACCTGGTCCTTGCCGGGGAAACCGTCGGGATCGATGTCGAATTCCATTCCCGGGAAGCGGTCGTGCCAGGCCGGGCCGTTGGCCACCAGCGAATCCCAGCGTCCGCTGCGCCAGGCCTCGGCGATGCGGTTGCGCTCCAGGACCAGGTGCGGCACGCCGAGCCGGCTCAGGTGCTCGCTCATCGCCACGCCGGCCTGGCCGGCGCCGACGACGAGGGTGTCGGTCTTTTCCACGGTCCCGTCCGTGCGCGAGGGCAAGGCGGTGCGATTCAGGTCGGTCATGGCTCGGTTCCTCGGACTCTGGTCGTTCTTGTTCTGCGGTTGCGTGATGGCCGCATTCTGTTCAGAGCCGGGGAATAGCGAAATTATGATTTTTGTAGTCGCTGGCTAGGGAAAAGCTGCACGCCCGCGCGGTCGGCGGGCGGCAGAGGCGTCGCTCAGGACCTGCCGACGATCTGGCGAGCTGGAGAAACCGGGCGAAAACGGACGGGGAAGCGGAGTCCCCGAACGGCAACCGAGCTTTCCGAAGCCGTTTCCAACGCGGTTTTGCCGACGTACAGAGTTCGCGAAGGTTTTCAGAGGATCGGCGAGACCAGCCGCGCCACGCGCATCCCCAGTTGCTGCAGGCGGCGCACGCTGCGGCGGTCTTCCGGAGTGAATTCGAGCGACTCGGCGAAGTCCGCCTCGAGCATCGCCTCCACCTCGCCGGCGAAGCCCTCGTCGACGGTCACCACCATCACCTCGAAATTCAGCCGGAACGAACGGTTGTCCAGGTTGGCGCTGCCGACGGCGGCGGTGTCGCGGTCCACCAGCACCACCTTCTGGTGGAGGAAGCCGGGCTGGTAGCGGAACACCTTGACCCCGGCACGGATCGCCTCCAGCGCGTAGAGGCTGGACGCGGCATACACCGTGCGGTGGTCCGGGCGCGAGGGTATCAGCAGGCGCACGTCGACGCCGCGCAGCACCGCCAGGCGCAGGGCGGCCATCACCGCTTCGTCGGGAACGAAATACGGCGAGGTGATCCAGACCCGCTCGTGGGCGGCGTTGATCATCTCGACGAAGAACAGCGAGCAGGTTTCCTGGGCATCCGCCGGACCGCTGGCGACTACCTGGCAGAGCGCGCCCTCGCTGTCGTACTGCGGCGGCAGGATCAGCGGCGGCAGGCTGTGGGTCGCCCAGTACCAGTCCTCGGCGAAGCTTTCCTGCAGGCACGCCACCGCCGGCCCGCGCAGTTCCATGTGGGTGTCGCGCCAGGGCGCCAGCGGCGGCTTCTCGCCGAGGTACTCGACGCCGACGTTGTGCCCGCCGACGAAACCGCACTCGCCATCCACCACCACGACCTTGCGGTGGTTGCGGAAATTCACCTGGAAGCGGTTGAGCATGCCGCTGCCGGTGCTGAAGCCATGCATCTGCACGCCGCCCTGGCGCATCCGCTCGACATAGCGGTGCGGCAGCGCGTGGCTGCCGATGGCGTCATAGAGGAAGAACACCTCGACGCCGTTGGCCGCACGTTCCAGCAGCAGTTGCTGGAGGCGCTGGCCGAGGGCGTCGTCGCGGACGATGAAGAACTGCACCAGGATCACCTGGCGGGCGGCGGAAATCGCCTTGAACATCGCCTCGAAGCTGGCCTCGCCGTTGACCAGCAGGCGCACCCGGTTGTTCGCCAGGGTCGGCGTGCGGGTCATCCGCACCAGCGCCTTGAGCCCCTTGTAGCCGCTGACCTGGCGGGCCGCCAGGGCCTCCTCGACCCAGGGACGCCAGTCCAGCTCGGCGGCCGCCAGGTGCATCTCGCGGTTGGCCTGGCGCCGCGCCTCGATGTAGGCGTCGAAACGGCTGCGACCGAACACCAGGTACGGCAGCAGGGTCAGGTACGGCATGAATACCAACGAGGTGGCCCAGGCGATCGCGCCCTGGGCGGTGCGCACGGTGAGCACGGCATGGATGGCGGCGACGAAGCCGAGTACCTGGATACCGACCAGCAGCAGGCCGAGGTAGGTGGTGGAGGTCATTGCGCGAGGTCGATCCTTGTCCACTCCGGTGGCGGCCATCATAGCCCTCTCCGGGGTAGGTCTGGCCAGCCTGGCAAACAGCCAGGGGGGCGAGGCGGGATTGGCAGGATCCGTGGGATCGACGTCATTCGGCCGCGCTCGCCCTGCCCTACGCTGTTCCCATCGAAAACCACCGCAGACCGAGGAGCCCGCCATGAGCGACGTCCGTCCCCCGCTTCCCCCCTTCACCGCCGAAACCGCCGCGCAGAAGGTCCGCGCCGCCGAGGACGGCTGGAACAGCCGCGACCCGCAGCGCGTCTCGCTGGCCTACAGTCCCGACAGCGTCTGGCGCAATCGCTCGACCTTCGTCCGCGGCCGCGAGCGGATCGTCGAATTCCTCAGCGGCAAGTGGCAGCGCGAGCAGGAGTACCGGCTGATCAAGGAACTCTGGGCGTTTACCGGCAACCGCATCGCCGTGCGCTTCGCCTATGAATGGCACGACGACTCGGGCAACTGGTTCCGCTCCTACGGCAACGAGAACTGGGCGTTCGACGAGCAGGGATTGATGTACGAACGTCACGCCAGCATCAACGACCTGCCGATCCGCGAGGACCAGCGGCTGTTCCGCTGGCCGCTGGGGCGCCGGCCGGACAACCATCCGTCGCTCGGCGAACTCGGCCTCTGAACCCGCGCCGGCAGGGGCGCGCGCACTCCCCGTTGCCGGCCCCGGGCGGCCAGCGCCTGTTCCATCCGCGACATTGCCCTCCGTCGTTGCGGTCGCACGCTTGACGCTTTCGGCACGACCCTGGTCGTTTTCGGGCCGGGTCGCGCCGGGCCCCGACGATATGCTGCCCCCAAAGCGTCGGCACAAGTCCCGGCGCGCCCAGCCTGAAAGGGGTATGCCAGATGAGCCCAGCCGAATTGCACGCCGACAGCATCGTCATCGACGGTCTGATCATCGCCAAGTGGAACCGCGAACTGTTCGAGGACATGCGCAAGGGCGGCCTGACCGCCGCCAATTGCACCGTATCGGTATGGGAAGGCTTCCAGGCGACGGTGAACAATATCGTCGCCAGCAACAAGCTGATCCGCGACAACAGCGACCTGGTGATCCCGGTGCGCAGCACCGCGGACATCCGCAAGGCCAAGGAGCAGGGCAAGACCGGCATCCTCTACGGTTTCCAGAATGCCCACGCATTCGAGGACCAGATCGGCTACGTCGAGGTGTTCAAGCAGCTCGGCGTGGGCATCGTGCAGATGTGCTACAACACCCAGAACCTGGTCGGCACCGGCTGCTACGAGCGTGACGGCGGGCTCTCCGGCTTCGGTCGGGAGATCGTCGCGGAGATGAACCGGGTCGGCATCATGTGCGACCTCTCCCACGTCGGCAGCAAGACTTCCGAAGAGGTCATCCTCGAATCGAAGAAGCCGGTCTGCTACTCCCACTGCCTGCCGTCCGGCCTCAAGGAACACCCGCGCAACAAGTCCGACGAGGAGCTGAAGTTCATCGCCGATCATGGCGGCTTCGTCGGTGTGACCATGTTCGCGCCGTTCCTCAAGAAAGGCATCGACTCGACCATCGACGACTACGCCGAGGCCATCGAGTACGTGATGAACATCGTCGGCGAGGACGCCATCGGCATCGGCACCGATTTCACCCAGGGCCACGGCCACGACTTCTTCGAGTGGCTGACCCACGACAAGGGCTACGCCCGGCGCCTGACCAACTTCGGCAAGATCGTCAACCCGCTGGGCATCCGCACCGTCGGCGAATTCCCCAACCTCACCGAGACCCTGCTCGAGCGCGGCATGCCCGAGCGCGTGGTGCGCAAGGTGATGGGCGAGAACTGGGTAAGGGTCCTGCGCGACGTCTGGGGCGAGTAACTCCCGGCCCACTCCCGACTCGTCGCCTCTTCCTCAAGGGAGCGGCATTGCATCGCACCCATCTTCCCTTTCCCCGCCTCTCTCCCTGAAGGGAGAGAGGGAGTCAAAAGAATCGGAGCTTACACCATGGCCAAACATGCCCCCCAACTGCCCATCGAGGTCGACAGCGAGACCGGCGTCTGGACCACTGACGCCCTGCCGATGCTCTACGTACCGCGACATTTCTTCGTCAACAACCACATGGGCATCGAGGAAGTGCTGGGCGCCGACGCCTACGCCGAAATCCTCTACAAGGCCGGCTACAAGTCCGCCTGGCACTGGTGCGAGAAGGAAGCCGAATGTCACGGCCTGGAGGGCGTGGCGGTGTTCGAGCACTACATGAAGCGCCTGTCCCAGCGCGGCTGGGGCCTGTTCGAGATCGAGCGGATCAACCTCGAGGAAGGCACCGCCGAGGTCCGCCTGCGGCACTCCGCCTTCGTCTACGTCTACGGCAAGGTCAATCGCAAGGTCGATTACATGTTCACCGGCTGGTTCGCCGGTGCCATGGACCAGATCCTCGCCGCCCGTGGCAGCAGCCTGCGCACCGTGGCCGAACAGGTCTACAGCGGCGCCGAGGACGGTCACGAAGACGGCCTGTTCGTCGTCAAACCCCTGTAAGCCGAGGAAAGGGTCATGGCCTTCGAAGCAATGTTCCAGCCGATCCAGATCGGCAAGCTGACCATCCGCAACCGCGTGCTCTCCACCGCCCACGCCGAGGTCTACGCCACCGACGGCGGGATGACCACCGAGCGCTACGTGAAGTACTACGAGGAAAAGGCCAAGGGCGGCATCGGCCTGGCCATCTGTGGCGGCTCCTCGGTGGTCGCCATCGACAGCCCGCAGCAGTGGTGGAGTTCGGTGAACCTGTCCACCGACCGGATCATCCCGCACTTCCAGAACCTGGCGGACGCCATGCACAAGCACGGCGCCAAGATCATGATCCAGATTACCCACATGGGGCGCCGTTCGCGCTGGGACGGCTACCACTGGCCGACCCTGATGTCGCCGTCGGGTATCCGCGAGCCGGTGCACCGCGCCACCTGCAAGACCATCGAGGTGGAGGAGATCTGGCGGGTCATCGGCAACTACGCGCAGGCCGCCCGCCGCGCCAAGGAAGGCGGCCTGGACGGCGTCGAGCTGTCCGCCGTGCACCAGCACATGATCGACCAGTTCTGGAGCCCACGGGTCAACAAGCGCACCGACGAATGGGGCGGTAGCTTCGAGGGGCGCATGAAGTTCGGCCTCGAGGTGCTCAAGGCGGTGCGCGCCGAGGTCGGCGAGGACTTCTGCGTCGGCATGCGCATCTGCGGCGACGAGTTCCACCCGGACGGCCTGTCCCACGAGGACATGAAGCAGATCGCCAAGTACTACAGCGATACCGGCATGCTTGACTTCATCGGCGTGGTCGGCTCCGGCTGCGACACCCACAATACCCTGGCCAACGTCATCCCCAACATGACCTTCCCGCCGGAGCCGTTCCTGCACCTGGCGGCCGGCATCAAGGAAGTGGTCGACGTGCCGGTGCTACACGCGCAGAACATCAAGGACCCGAACCAGGCCACGCGCATCCTCGAAGGCGGCTACGTGGACATGGTCGGCATGACTCGCGCGCACATCGCCGACCCGCACCTGATCGCCAAGATCAAGATGGGCCAGGTCGACCAGATCAAGCAGTGCGTCGGCGCCAACTACTGCATCGACCGCCAGTACCAGGGCCTGGACGTGCTGTGCATCCAGAACGCCGCGACCTCCCGCGAATACATGGGCGTGCCGCACATCATCGAGAAGTCCGCCGGACCGAAGCGCAAGGTGGTGGTGGTCGGCGGCGGGCCGGCCGGGATGGAAGCGGCCCGCGTGGCGGCCGAGCGTGGCCACGACGTGACCCTGTTCGAGAAGAAGGAGCAGCTCGGCGGCCAGATCACCACCGCCGCCAAGGCGCCGCAACGCGACCAGATCGCCGGCATCACCCGTTGGTACCAGCTGGAGCTGGCGCGCCTGGGCATCGACCTGCGCCTGGGCACCGCGGCCGACCCCGAGACCATCCTCGACCTGCGCCCGGACGTGGTGGTGCTGGCCAACGGCGGACATCCGTTCCTCGAGCAGAACGAACACTGGGGCGCCGCCGAAGGCCTGGTGGTGAGCAGCTGGGACGTGCTCGACGGCACGGTCGAGCCAGGCAAGAACGTGCTGGTCTACGACACCATCTGCGAGTTCAGCGGCATGTCGGTGGCGGACTTCCTCGCCGACAAGGGCGCCCAGGTGGAGATCGTCACCGACGACATCAAGCCGGGCGTGGCCATCGGCGGCACCACCTTCCCCACCTACTACCGCAGCATGTATCCCAAGGAAGTGATCATGACCGGCGACCTCATGCTGGAGAAGGTCTACCGCGAGGGCGACAAGCTGGTGGCGGTGCTGGAGAACGAATACACCGGCGCGCGGGAAGAGCGGGTGGTCGACCAGGTGGTGGTGGAAAACGGCGTGCGCCCCGACGAGAGCCTCTACTACGCGCTCAAGCAGGGCTCGCGGAACAAGGGCCAGATCGACGTCGAGGCGCTGTTCGCGATCCAGCCGCAGCCCTGCCTCAGCCAGTCCGGAGAAGGCTACCTGCTGTTCCGCATCGGCGACTGCGTGGCCCAGCGCAACACCCATGCGGCGATCTATGACGCGCTGCGCTTGTGCAAGGATTTCTAAGACACGCCTCGTGGCATCCGACCGGCACGGCCGGCCCCCCTCTCCCGCAAGCGGGAGAGGAGGCCGATCCAGCGCCGCCTGACGTCCCGCAGGGAGACCAGAAATGCTCGACACCCTCCTCCCCGTCCTGCTCTTCGCCGCCCTGGCACTTGCCGTGCTCGGCGCCGCGAAGCGCTTCCTCATGTGGCGCCGCGGCCGACCCGCCAAGGTCGACTGGATCGGCGGCCTCATGCAGATGCCGCGTCGCTACCTGGTGGACCTGCACCATGTGGTAGAGCGCGACAGGTACATGTCCAGGACCCACGTCGCCACCGCCGGCGGCTTCGTCCTGGCGGCGCTGCTGGCGATCCTGGTACACGGTTTCGGGCTGCACGGCCGGATCCTCGGCTTCGCCCTGCTGGCGGCCACGGCGCTGATGTTCGTCGGCGCGCTGTTCGTCGCCCGCCGCCGCCTCGACCCACCGTCGCGGCTGTCGAAGGGCCCCTGGATGCGCCTGCCGAAGAGCCTGCTGGCGTTCGCCGCGAGCTTCTTCCTCGCCACCCTGCCGGTGGCCGGGATCCTGCCGGAAGGCTTCGGCGGCTGGTTCCTCGCCGGCCTCCTCGCCATTGGCGTGGCCTGGGGCGTGTCCGAGCTGTTCCTCGGCATGACCTGGGGCGGGCCGATGAAGCACGCCTTCGCCGGTGCCCTGCACCTGGCCTGGCACCGCCGCGCCGAACGCTTCGGCGGCGGCCGCTCCACCGGCCTCAAGGCGCTCGACCTGGCCGATGCGCAGGCGCCGCTGGGCGTGGAAAAGCCCAGCGACTTCACCTGGAACCAGTTGCTCGGGTTCGACGCCTGCGTGCAGTGCGGCAAGTGCGAGGCGATGTGCCCGGCGTTCGCCGCCGGCCAGCCGCTGAACCCGAAGAAGCTGATCCAGGACATGGTCATCGGCCTGGCCGGAGGCAACGACGCGAAGTTCGCCGGCAGCCCCTATCCAGGCAAACCGCTGGGCGAGCACGGCGGCGGCCCGCACCAGCCGATCGTCGCGCTGGATGGCAAGGCCCTGGTCGACGCCGACACCCTGTGGTCCTGCACCACCTGCCGGGCCTGCGTCGAGGAGTGCCCGATGATGATCGAGCACGTCGACGCCATCGTCGACATGCGCCGCCACCTGACCCTGGAGAAAGGCGCCACGCCGAACAAGGGCGCCGAGGTGCTGGACAACCTGATCGCCACCGACAACCCCGGCGGCTTCGCCCCCGGCGGCCGGTTGAACTGGGCGGCCGACCTGAACCTGCCGCTGATGAGCGAGAAGAAGAGCGCCGACGTGCTGTTCTGGGTCGGCGATGGCGCCTTCGACATGCGCAACCAGCGCACCCTGCGCGCCTTCGTGAAGATCCTCAAGGCAGCCGCGGTGGACTTCGCCGTGCTCGGCCTGGAGGAGCGCGACAGCGGCGACGTGGCGCGCCGGCTGGGCGACGAGGCGACCTTCCAGAACCTGGCCAGGCGCAATATCGCGACCCTGGCGAAATACCGCTTCACCCGCATCGTCAGCTGCGACCCGCACAGCTTCCATGTGCTGAAGAACGAATACGGCGCCCTCGGCGGCGACTACCAGGTACTGCACCACAGCACCTTCATCGACGAACTGCTGCGCGCCGGCACGCTGCAACCGGGCCGCAGCAAGGCCGGCAGCGTCACCTACCACGACCCCTGCTACCTGGGCCGCTACAACGGCGAGTACGAGGCGCCGCGCAACGTGCTGCGCGCACTCGGCATCGAGGTCAAGGAAATGCAACGCTCCGGCTTCCGCTCGCGCTGTTGCGGCGGCGGTGGCGGCGCGCCGATCACCGACATCCCCGGCAAGCAACGGATTCCCGACATGCGCATGGCCGACATCCGCGAGACCGGCGCCGAGCTGGTGGCCGTCGGCTGCCCGCAGTGCACCGCGATGCTCGAAGGCGTAGTGGCGCCGCGGCCGGAGATCAAGGACATCGCCGAGCTGGTAGCGGAAGCGCTGATAGAACAGGCGGAAGCGCCGGCAAAAAAGCCGTTGCGGCGTGAAGCCGTGGCGGAGGTGCATTGATGAGAGTGTCGAGCTTCACATCGAACCCGCTGCTGACCGGGGCAGCACGGATAGCGGCCTCTCCCTCCAGGGAGGGGGCCGCAGGATCGGGTAGCCGCAGCCACAGGAAGCATTCCGCATGAACGATATCGTCCGTCGCGATCCACGCGCCGAATGGATCGCCCGCAACCGCCTGCATCCGCTGCATGCGGCCATGCAGTCCGCCCAAGGCGGCGAGGTGCGCTGGATGGGCCCCCACGGCGTGATCCGCAAGAACCCACACGCCGTCGGCTTCCTCGGCCCCAACGGCATCCGCCGCATCGATCGCTCCGGCGGCCAGCAGGGCAGCGGCGTGCGCCGCGCCAGCGTAGCGCAGGAAGCGCAGTTGCCGCTGCATGTGGTCGAGCAACCGGCATTCCTCGTCGCGGTGGTCCCGGACATGGTCGGCGGCCGTCTCTCCAGCCACGACAAGGACCTCCTCGGACTGGCCCGCAAGCTCGCCGGCAACGACGGCGCGGTGCTCGCCGTAGTGTTCGGCGAACACAAGGAAAGCGCCTTCGACAGCGCCGGCGTCGACCGCCTGCTGCACCTCTCCGGCGGCGAGTACGACGGCTACGCGCCCGAGCAGCGAATACTCGCCCTGCGCAACCTGGAGAACCAGCTCGCCCCGCGCCACTGGCTGTTCCCGGACAGTCGCAACGGCGGCGGCGAACTGGGCCGGCGCCTGGCCGCCGCGCTCGGCGAGCGGCCGGCCGGTCGCGTCTGGCAGGTCGAGGACGGCCGCTGCATCGGCCGCGCCGGCGCCGGCCGCGAGGACATCCAGCGCGCCCTGCCGCGCCTGCTGCTGGCCGCGGCGGAATGCGCCGAGCCGGTCAGCGAGACCCGCCATGAGGTTCGCGAACTGCACATGGCCGAGCAGGTGGCGCGCAACCTGCCACGCATCGAGGACCTCGGCCCGGTGGCCGTGGACCCGGCGCGGATTCCCATGGCCGAGGCCGAATTCATTCTCTCCGGCGGCAACGGCGTGCAGGACTGGACGCTGTTCCACCAGGCCGCCGCCGTCCTCGGCGCCACCGAGGGCGCCTCGCGGGTGGCGGTGGACGACGGGCACATGCCGCGCAACCGCCAGGTCGGCGCCACCGGTACCTGGGTCACCGCGCGGGTCTACCTGGCGGTGGGCATCTCCGGGGCGATCCAGCACCTGCAGGGCATAGGCGCCTGCGACAAGGTGGTGGCGGTGAACCGCGACGCCGGCTGCGACATGATCAAGCGCGCCGATCTCTCGGTGATCGGCGACTCGACGGAAATCCTCCGCGCGCTGATCCGCCTGGCCGAGGCACACCGCAACGGCGCCGCCCGCGATGCGGCCTGAACCCGCTTCCACGTACCTTTCATCGGTATCGAACCATGACTGAGCTGAACATCGTCGCGCTGGTCTCCATCGGCGCCCATCCCGCCTCCGGACGCCCGCGCCGTGCCGAACAGGACGCCCGCGCGGTGGAACTCGGCCTGCGCCTGAGCGGCCCACGCCTACAGGTGCTGCACGCCGGCGACCCGCACGCCGAGGCGCTGCGCGGCTATCTCGGCATGGGCCTGGAACGCTTGTCCGTGCTGGAACAGCCGACCGGCGCCGACGCCCTGCCCGCACTGGCCGAGCACCTGCGCGACTCCCGCGCGCAACTGGTGCTCACCGGCAGCCAGGCGGAAACCGGGGAAGGCTCCGGGATGCTGCCCTTCCTCCTCGCCGAGCGCCTGGGCTGGCCACTGGTGGTCGGCCTGGCCGAGGTCGAGAAGGTCGAAGACGGCAGCGCTCAGGTCCTCCAGGCTCTGCCTCGCGGCCAGCGACGCCGACTGCGGGTACGCCTGCCGTTCGTCGCCAGCGTCGACAATGCCGCGCCAGTGGCCCGGCAGAGCGCCTTCGGCCCGGCTAGGCGTGGCGAGATCGAGGCCCATGAGGTGGAGGTGGTCGACGACCCGCTGCTCGCCGAAGACAGCCTGCAACCGGCCCGGCCGCGACCGAAGCGGCTCAAGGTAATCAAGGCGAAGACCGGCGCCGAGCGAATGAAAGCCGCCACCGCCAAGGCCTCCGGCGGTACCGGGCAGGTACTCAAGGATCTTTCGGCGGAAGCCGGCGCCGAAGCCATCTTCAAGCTCCTGCGCGAGGAAGGCGTGATCCGCTGAAGCGGGTCAGAACGCACTGTGCGCCAGATCACAAGTTATGACGTGATGACGATAAATTATTGTATTACAATAATTTATTCCCTAGTTTCGCCATCCAGACGCGAAACACACAGGGGAACCCGGCATGGCGCTGTCCACGCATCTCAGCAACCACAAGCTCTATCTGCTCGGCATGCTCTGCGCCATCCTGGCCTGGGGCATGGCCTGCATCGAACTCGGAGCGAACACCCACCTCTGGTTCTCCGGCCTCAGCGAGCAGGGCTACCTGCAGGCCTGGAGCGATGAAATGCCACGCCTGGCCAGCGACGGCTTCGTCCTGTCCTGGAGCAGCCGGGCGCTGCTGATGCTGCTGGACTACCTGCCGACCCTGCTTTCCGCGTTCGGCCTGGCGCTCACCGGCCTGTTCTTCCGCCGTCTGGCCAAGGGCGAACGCTGGTCGCAGCGCAACGCCAGGACCCTGGTGCACATCGGCCTGCTGTCCTTCCTGGCACTCTTGCTCCAGCCATTTATCAATACGCTGCAAGGTCTTGTACTATCTCTCGACCTGCCCGACGGCGAGCGTGTCCTGAGCGTTTCGATAGGACTCACTTCCGAAGCGGCCTACGAGTTTCTCAAGGCGATCTTTCTCTGCTCGTTCGGCCTGATGATGAGCGAAGCCAGGAAACTGGACGAAGAAGTAAGAGCCTTCATATGACGACCTCATGATCATCATCCGACTAGACGTCATCCTGGCGAAGAACAAGGTCCGCTCCAAGGAGCTGGCGGAAGCCATCGGTATCACCGAACAGAACCTGTCCCTGCTGAAGAACGGCAAGGTCAAGGGCATCCGCCTCGACACCCTGGAGAAGATCTGCGCCTTCCTGGACTGCCAGCCGGGCGACATCCTGGAATACGTCGCGGCCGACTGATCCCCGCTCCACCCTTTCCCAACCAGAAACCATGAACAGACACCTGAACCTCTCGGGCGTTGCGCTCGCGCTCGCCCTGATCTCGGGCTGCGGCCCCTCCGTCCGCTACCAGTACGTGATGCCGCCGAGCGAAGCGGGACGCACCTGCGTCGCCCAGTGCCGCACGCAACAGAGCCAGTGCGAAAGCCTCGCGCGCCTGGAATGGCAGAACGAAAACCGCCTGCGCGAAGCGGAACGGCGCAGCTACCACTATTGCAGCCAGGGCAAGAGCAAGAAGCAGGCGCGCAAGGAATGCCTGGCGCCAGGCTATTCCTCCTCGTTCGGCTACAACGGCTTCGGCGGCTCCGGCAACTTCAACTGCAGTTCCGACTACGACCGCTGCTTCACCGACATCTGCGGCGGCACCATCCGCCGCATCGTCGAGCAACCTCAATGATCGGAGTATCCCCATGAGCCGACGCCTCTTCCCTCTCCTGCCGTTCCTGTTCCTGTTCCTGGTCGGCTGCGCCCAGGGCTATCCCTCCTTCTCCGGCATCCTTCCGGACGTCCGCGTCAGCGGCGACGAACGCAGCTACGCCGAGCGCGCCGAAGACTGCCTGAAACGGCGCAACTGCCCGCCGGCCACCGATCGCGATCCCTTCGTCGCCGACCCCGGGCACTACTCGCTGGGCGGCAGCTTTCACTGGTGAAGCCGGGTGCCGAAGCCTGGCAACCGACCACGGACCTGGCTTCGGCAGGCGCTTTTCTTTATCCTGCGCGCCCTTTGAACGACTGGGACGAGATCATGCTGGAGAACACCCTGGAACGCCTGGAAACCCTGGTAGCCGAGCTGCTGCAACAGAACCAGGCCCTGCGCGACAGCCACGACCAGCTTCAGCAGCAGCTGCGCCAGGCCACCGAGGAAAACGAAACCCTGCAACTCTCCATGCTCGAGCAGGAAGAAAAGCAGAGCGGCACCCAGGCCCGCCTGGAAGCCCTGGTCGAGCGCCTCAGCGCGCAGCAACCGGTTAGCGCATGAGCCGCGACGGCGTCCAGGTCCTGTCGATCCTCGGCCGGGACTATTCGATCCGCGTGCCGGCCGGCGAGGAGAGGGCACTAGCGGACGCCGCCGCGTTGCTGCAAGCGGAAGTGGACGCCAACAAGCGCAAGTTTCCCTACGTCACCAGCAACGAGCTGGTGGTGCTCTCCGCGCTCAATCTCTGCGCCCGCCAGCTCGGCGCGAACGACGGCGAGTCGCCGCGCCTGCGAGCGGTGGAGCAGCGCCTGGAAGCGCTGGTCGAGCGGATCGCCGAGGCATCCGGCTAGTCGCGCGCCTGCGGACTCGCCCAATACAGCTGCCGATGCCCGCGCGCCTGGTAGTCCTTGACCAGCGCGCAGGCCTCGTCGCGCGTCAGGTCGCGGCGCATGACGAAGGCATTGCCGTTGTCGTCCTGGCGCCACAGGCACTTCCTCCGCCGGCTTCGCCGCCACCGCGTCAGGCCTTCAGGGTCGAAGTCTTGCGCAAGCGCAGCGCGAGCATGACCAGCAACACGCCGAAGAACACCGCGTAGGCGCCGATCACCCAGACCACCGCCAGCGCCCCGGCGCCGGGGTTGGCGATCATCAGCACGCCGAACAGCACCGAGATGGCACCAGAGAGGATCATCCACCATTCGTTCTGGATCGACTTGCGCAGGCGGATCGCCGCGACGATCTGGAAGATGCCCATCGCCAGTGCCCAGCCGGCGATGATCAGGAGCAGGCCGATGGCGGTCAGTTGCGGCCAGAAGAACGCAACCAGGCCGGCCGCCACGCCGATCACCCCGACCAGCGCCAGCGGCCAGTTGAACTGCCCATCGCTGCGCATGTTGAACGCGGCGATCAGGGCGAACGCTCCGTCCACCAGCGCGTAGGCGCCCCAGAACAGCACCAGCACGGTCAGCGCCAGGGCCGGCGAGAGCAGGGTCAGGACGCCGAACACCAGCGCCGCCACGCCGCGCAGGGCCACCAGTTTCCAGTGCTTGCCCAGTTCGGCCCACAGGGGATTGTTTTCCACGCTTGCCTCCAGAGGCCGCCCTTGAGCGGCCCGTTCAGGTTGAGTCCTCCCACCTTAGTCCTTTTGCCGGGAGGCTGTCAGGGGGCGGAGGCGGGAGGCAAGGCGTGCGCGCGGGCTCAGGGCCGGGACTTCTCCGGCGGCCGCTGGCGGCGCCAGCAGGCGAACAGGTTCCCGGCCAGCAGCAGGCTGACGAAAGCGGAACTGACGTAGAACAGCAGATTGTCCATGACCTTTCCTCCGCAGCGGCGCCCCGCCAGGGGGCGCCTCGTCCGGCTCAGCTGCCGGCCACCTTGCGCACGTGGGCGGACTCCTCGCCGAGGTTGTTCAGCATGCGCTCGCTGTACCAGTCGAGGAAATTGATCACACCGAACTCGTAGGTCTTCGAGTATGGACCAGGCTGGTAGGCGTCGGAGTTGATCCCGCGCTGGTTCTCCTCGGCCAGCCGACGATCCTGGTCGTTGGTCGCGTCCCATACCTCGCGCAGGCGCGCCACGTCGTAGTCGACGCCTTCCACCGCGTCCTTGTGCACCAGCCATTTGGTGGTGACCAGGGTTTCCTGGGCGCTGATCGGCCACACGGTGAAGACGATCAGGTGGTCGCCCATGCAGTGGTTCCAGGAGTGCGGCAGGTGCAGGATGCGCATCGAGCCGAGGTCGGGGTTCTTGATCCGGCCCATGAGCTTCTTGCTGCCCTGCTTGCCGTCCATGGTCATCGACACCGTGCCGTCCAGCAGCGGCATGCGCACGATGCGATTGCGCAGGCCGAAGCTGGCATGGGCGTACGGGATCTTCTCGGCGTCCCAGGCGCTGGTGCAGGCCGCCACCTGGTCCTTGAACGCCTGGCTGGCGCGCGGGTCGGTGACGTCGTCCCACTCCAGCAGGGTCTTCAGCAGTTCCGGGTGGGAGCCGTTGCAGTGGTAGCACTCGCGGTTGTTCTCGATCACCAGCTTCCAGTTGGCGGCTTCGCGGATGGTGGTCTGCACCGCCACCTTGGCGTTCTCCATGTCGTACGGCTCCATGTAGTGCTCGAGCGTCGCCAGGAAGTCGTCGATGGCCGGCGGGTTCTCCGCCAGGCTGATGAAGATGTAGCCGCCGGCGGTCTTCACCTGGATCGGCTTCAGGCCGTACTCCTTCATGTCGAAGTCGGCGCCCATCTCGGTGCCGGCGAACAGCAGGCGGCCATCCAGCTCGTAGGTCCACTGGTGGTAGGGGCAGACCAGCTTGGCCACCTTGCCCTTCTCGCTCACGCACAGGCGCGAGCCGCGGTGCCGGCAGACATTGTGGAAGGCATGCACCTGGCCTTCGGCGCCACGGATCACCAGGACCGGGTTCTTACCGATCTGCAGGGTGAGGAAATTGCCCTTGGCGGGAATCTCGCAGGTCATGCCGGCGATCAGCCATTCCTTGTGGAAGATCTCCTGCATGTCGATCTCGAACAGGCGCTGGTCGCAGTAGAAGGGCTGCGGCAGCGAGAAGCTGTGGTCGCGGCTGCGCAGCATGTCGGCGGTGGCCTTGCGGGCCGGTTCCAGGGGATCGCCGAGACTCAGGGTGGAAGTGACGTCCATCGGTAACTCCTCATGCCGCCCCCGCGCGGGTGGCGGCGGAAAAAGTGGCTGATACGGTTGCTACGCAAGGTGGCGTTCACAGCCTTCCTCATCCCGGCGCGGCGTCCGGAATCCCGCCCTGCCGATGGACGGGCCCCGCCGTGGCGGGAATGAAGGTCAGTCGCTCTACACGTCCGGGCTCTACCCTCCCGGGGTTCATGCAAACCCTCGTCTCGGCTGGTCTGGAGTGTGGGCCCGCGCCCGCCGCCGACCTTATCCATGGGCGACATGACCGCATCCGTTTCCGACGCTCCGGGCCGCGCCCCAGCAGGCAGGTCGCGATAAGCATGTAAATGTCGCTGGCAGGTAAATGAGCGGCCACGGCGATGCGCACAATCCGCCCCATCAGGCCATCGTTCGGCCCCGTGCGCACGGAGAGATCATCATGTCGAGCAACTTCCTCAATCCGGTCACCACCCAGACCTGGGCCAACGGCCGGCACCTCGTGCGCTGCGTCAAGGTCATCCAGGAAACCTGGGACGTGCGCACCTTCTGCTTCATGGCCGACCAGCCGATCCTGTTCTTCTTCAAGCCGGGCCAGTTCGTCACCCTGGAGCTGGAGATCGACGGCGAGCCGGTGATGCGCTCCTACACCATCTCCAGCTCGCCCTCGGTGCCCTACAGCTTCTCCATCACCATCAAGCGGGTGCCGGGCGGGCGGGTTTCCAACTGGCTGCACGACAACCTCAAGGAAGGCCAGGAGCTACCGGTGCACGGTCCGGTCGGCCTGTTCAACGCCATCGACTTCCCGGCCGACAAGGTGCTGTTCCTCTCCGGCGGGGTCGGCATCACCCCGGTGATGTCCATGGCGCGCTGGTTCTTCGACACCAACGCCAACGTCGACATGGTCTTCGTCCACAGCGCCCGTTCGCCGAAGGACATCATCTACCACCGCGAGCTGGAGCACATGGCCTCGCGGATCGACAACTTCAGCCTGCACATCATCTGCGAGCGCCACGGCCTCGGCGAAGCCTGGGCCGGCTACCGTGGCTACCTGAACCTGCGCATGCTGGAACTGATCGCCCCGGACTTCCTCGAGCGGGAAATCTTCTGCTGCGGCCCGACGCCCTATATGAGCGCGGTGAAGCACCTGCTGCAGGGCCACGGCTACGACATGAGCCGCTACCACGAGGAAGCCTTCGGGCCGACTCCGCCGGAGGTCCGCGCCGACGTCAGGGAACTGGCCGCGGAAGCCGCCGAGGCGCCGGAGGTACCGGTCGCCGACCAGCACCAGGTGGAATTCACCGCCACCGGCAAGAGCATCCGCGTCAGCCCCGGGGAAACCGTGCACGCCGCCGCCGCCAAGCTCGGCCTGCACATTCCGAAGGCCTGCGGGATGGGCATCTGCGGCACCTGCAAGGTAATGAAGACCGCCGGCGAGGTGGAGATGGAGCACAACGGCGGGATCACCGACGAGGATGTCGCCGAAGGCTACATCCTCTCCTGCTGCAGCGTGCCCAAGGGCGACGTGGTCATCGACTACTGAGGGCGCGAGGGAAACGCCAGGCGCTCCCAGTAGCGCCGCCGCGGCAGTTCCTCGGCCGGCAGCCAGCGTCCGGCGCAGGCCTGCAGCGGCTCGGCGGGAGCCTTCAGCAGCGAGTCCAGGGCCAGCACGTAGCGCCCCGTCCCCGCGCAGCGGAAGCACAGGTCGTCGTCGAAGCTGTCGAAGCACGGGTACTCGCCGAGGTCGTCGCGGTAGCGACGCAACGTCCGCTCTTGCACGTCGAGCAGCAGCAGGCGCCACTGGTCCCGTTCCAGGTCGCTTTCCTCGTAGCGCTGGACGTGCCGGGTCAGCGCCAGGTAGCGACCGTCCGCCGACCAGATCATTGGCGCCGCCAGGTTGCCCAAGCCGATGCCCGACGCGGTCAGCAGGTAGCCGTCGCGGCTGAACCCGGCGCGCACGTCCTCGTCGCGGTGCATGCCCTCGTAGTGGAAACCGAAGCCCCAGGCGGCGTCCTCCGCGCCCACCGACGGCAAGACGAAGTCGCCGTCGCTCCAGGGCCGCGGCGCTGCGTCCAGCCAGCGCGACGTGGGGCACAGCCGCCAGGCCGTGCCATCGAACGCCACCCGCGCCTGCTCGTAGTAATGCCGCCAGTCGTCGTGGAAGCGGCCGAATGCGTGCCAGGCGCCGGGCTCGGGCAAGCCTTCGTCGAAGCGGCGCAACAGGCCGGGGTCGCCTTCGCCCGGCCCGCCCGGCGGCTGGTAGGCGTTGCGGCCGAGCAGGTGGAGCAAATGCACCTGGCCATCGATGAAACCTTGCAGGTGTAGATCGGCCAGCGGCTCGGCGAGCCACTCCAGGCGCCGCTCCCGGCTATCGAGTATGGCCAGGCGCTGCGGCAGGGTCGGCGCCTCGGCGAAGGCCACCACGGCCAGGTAGCGACCGCAATCGGACACGCGGTGGTCGAGCGTCCACTCGCCATCCAGGCGCCAGTCGCCCAGGCGCAAGGCATAGGCGCCGCGCTCCGCCTCCTGATCGTCGCGCAACCACTCCCAGACGGCCCGGCTGCCATCGGCCAGCGGTGCGCTCTGCAACAGGCATCCCGGCCTGCCGGCCGCGCCATCCAGGGGCAGCAACAGGTCCAGGCGCGGCATGTCGGCCTCGCGCCAGCGCGGCCGGTCGTCCGCATCGCGAGCGTGCAGAAGGTAGAGGCTGGAATGGCTGTACGAACCCAGCGTGCCGTAGCGTTCGTAGGTCAGGCAGGGTTGCGCCAGGTCCAGGCCGAAACGCAGCCAGCCATCCTCCAGCCCGAGCAGTTCGGGCCCGCCGGCATGGGGCTCGGCGGGCAACGCCGACCACGGCGCGCCCAGCGCACGCAGGCCGCCGTCCTCTCGCCAAAGCCAGTAGGTATCCTGCCCCAGCGGCTCGCCTGCTGCCTGCAGCGCCAGCGCCCGGCCGTCATCGTTCCAAGCCAATGGCGGCGCTTCACGGGACAGGTAGAGGCCGCTGGCCTCGTCGTTTATCCACAGCTCGCCGCGGTTGGCGCGCAGCGGCGCGAAAGGATCGTCCAGGGCCAGCAGGCTGGCCGGCAGCCAGGGGCGGATTTCCAGCGCGGGCCCGCCAAGCGGGGACGGTAGCGGTTGCGCGCGCAGATCCCCGCTCCAGCGCTGCCATTCGCTTTCGGGCAGCCAGAGGTCGCCGATGGCAACGAAGGCCTCGGCCTCGCTGCCGGCCTTGAGCGCCTGCAGCTCGAGGCGCTGCGGTGCGTTGGACGTCAGCGGACTGTGCCGCCCGATCACCTCGCGCTCGGTGACGCTGTCCAGCTCCCAGAAGTTGTCCACGGCACAGCGGTAGAGCAACCGCTCCTGCCGGTCGAAGATCGCCAGGCCCCACGCGCCTCGGCTCGGTATCGGCGAAACGAAGTGGCGGCCATCGCTGGAAAAGCGTGCCGAAGGATTGCAGTCGGGGATGAAACAGCCGTCGGGCATCAGGTAGTGGCATACCAGCGGGCCGCCCATGGCGATCTCGCCGCCGTCGAACAGGCGGATCGCCTCGCCCTCGGGGGTCCGCTCGGGCGCTTCGCCGCCCCATGCGCTACCTCCGGCCGGCAGGGGTACGTCCAGCGCTTGCGGAGCCTGGCGCTCCAGGCGCAGGCCGCGCTCGAAGCGGATCTGCAACAGCACGCCGCCGATCACCGCCAGCAAGCCACCGCCCAGTCCCAGCCAGAAGCCCGGCAGTGCCTGGCCCAGGGCGATGCCGCCACCCAGAACCCAGAAGAACAGCGCCTGTTGCAGGCGATACGGCACCTTGCCGCGCCAACGATCCGTGGCCCACTCGGCGCCCAGCAGCAGCACCCAACCCAGCGCTACCAGCGGCAACGGAAGGAGGACGCCAAGGGCCACCAGCACGGCGATCCAGGCGATCTCGCCGAGGCCTTCGAGCAACAAGCGGCCGAGCGGCTTGTCTGACATCCGATCATCCATGATCCATCCCACTTTCCTGGCAAAAGCCAAGGGTAATCAAGGCTCCGGCCAACCACCAGAGCCACGGCGAAGCTGACCTTCTCATACTGGAAAACACCAGGGCGCCAAGGTTGTCCACATTCGGACTGGAATTCCATACAGGTGTTCCTTCGCCGCCTGGATGTCCGCCATGTGTTCACTCAAGCATTTGAAATAAAAGATAAATTCTACAAATTCAAGTGCATTTCAGGGCCGGCTACTCAGCCCGTCCCTGCCTCCGGGAAGCCCTTTCCAGGCTAGGTTGATCACAGACTTATCCACAAGTTGTGCAATCCATCGCCTCCCCTATGTCCTGCGGGTCCAGGCACAACATACCGACAATACCTCCTCCGTGGCGCGAGGGCTCCGCAAGCCCATCCGGCTTCCCTTCCGGGTAAATCGCACTTCGCCACACGCTCGGCCTGGCCGCACTCTCCTGCTCATTTAACGATCAATACGCCAGAGACCCCGCCGTACGGCCCCCCCAAGCGTGAGCGAACAACTTTTCCACAGGGCTTTACACTTCCCGTGGGGAAAAACAAAAAAATATTCACAGCATGAAGAAAAATCTCTGCTTTCTCAGGCAGTCCGGCTCTTCCCATGCGCACCGATCGTTTATTGATCAATCCACCGCAGGCTTAGCCCTGTGCGGCTTCTGGCGCTATCCATACAGGTTGTCCACAAGACTTTCCAGGCCTTTTGTGGGCAACCCTGCATTTATACACAAGCTCCCTAAAGCAAGCCCGCCACCTGTTGACAGAACATCCGGTCAATTCTTGAGCAATTCCCTGAAAGGCTCGCCCCACCGGGCTCTCCGCACTCTATAAACAGGCTCTTCACATCGACCTCAACAGGAATTGGGGGAAATTCCCCTCGGCGATTGCTTCCATTGTCCCAGCGACTTCGGAACGGAAGAATTTTGTCTTTTTCCTCAAGCCGTTACGTCCGCGCAGGGTGTTTTCGACTTTTGCGCCCACTTCGCTCCCCGTCTTTTCTATCCACAGGCTTGCATGGGCCCGGAGGGGACAATACCCGTCACCGTTTCGTCAGCGCGTTTCACCCGAACCGTCATCCTCTGTTCACAAACGGCTGTTTTCGCTCAAAAACCGACCAGCCTCCGGAGAGCCCGGCGGGGCGCTGCCCGGAAGCGACTGCGAACACCTTATTCACATTCGGTTCCACAGTGTTTGTGGATTGGACAGGTTATCCCGCCACTGGAGTGGAGCCGCGTGGATAAAGGCTTTCGGCGTCTCGGGCGGAGACAGGAAGGACGTTCCAGGGAGCACTTTTGCATAGCTCCCGAACAGTTAGCCCACAGAGTTATCCACAGAATTTGGGGAAAGAGCGGCCGCCCCGCGCCATGGGGGCGACCGAGAGCGGACTCAGGCGCCCATCACCAGGCGGATGTCCCGCGCCAGTTCGCGGACCCGCTCGATATCGGTATCCCAGGAACACATGAAACGCGCGCCACCTTCACCGATGAAGGTGTAGAAGCGCCAGCCGCGCGCGCGCAAGGCTTCGATCGCCGGCTCGGAAAGCTGTAGGAACACGCCGTTGGCTTCTACCGGGAACATCAGGCTGACGCCGGGAACGTCGGCCACCAGCTCGGCCAGCAGGCGCGCGCAGCGGTTGGCGTGATCGGCGTAGCGCAGCCAGGCATCGTCCTGCAGTACGCCGACCCAGGGCGCGGCGAGGAAGCGCATCTTCGAGGCCAGTTGGCCGGCCTGCTTGCAGCGGTAGTCGAAGTCCTCGGCCAGGTCGCGGTTGAAGAACAGGATCGCCTCGCCCACCGCCATGCCGTTCTTGGTGCCGCCGAAGCAGAGCACGTCGACCCCGGCCTTCCAGCTCAGCTCCGCCGGCGAGCAGCCGAGGAAGGCGCAGGCGTTGGAGAAGCGCGCGCCGTCCATGTGCAGGTGCAGGCCGAGTTCCTTGCAGGTGGCGCTGATCGCCTTCAACTCGTCCGGGCGGTACACCGTGCCGACCTCGGTGGCCTGGGTGAGAGTCACCACGCGCGGCTTCGGATAGTGGATATCCTGGCGCTTGAGAGCGATGTCGCGGATCGACGCCGGGGTCAGCTTGCCGACCTCGGTCTGCGCCAGCAGCAGCTTGGAGCCGTTGGAGAAGAACTCCGGCGCGCCGCACTCGTCGGTCTCGACGTGGGCGGTCTCCGAGCAGATCACGCTGTGGTAGCTCTGGCACAGCGCGGCCAGGGCCAGGGAGTTGGCGGCGGTGCCGTTGAAGGCGAAGAACACTTCGCAATCGGTCTCGAACAACTGGCGGAAGTAGTCCGAAGCACGCGCGGTCCACTGGTCGTCGCCATAGGCGCGTTCGTGGCCGCGGTTGGCTTCGGCCATCGCCGCCCAGGCTTCGGGGCAGATGCCGGAATAGTTGTCGCTGGCGAACTGTTGGGTGTGATCGGTCATGTGGGCCTCTGGAACGGTTGCCGAGCCCTTGTGGGGCTCCATGCGGTCGTGCCGGCACGGGTACGTGCCGGCACAGTCTGTCAGGGTAGCTTGGTCAGCTTCATCTGCTCGACGAACGGCACCAGCACCTGGCGCATCGCCGTGGCGCTGCCGCCATTGGGCGTGTCGCGGGTGCTGAGGGTCAGTACGTAGCGGTTCTTGATCACTCCGCTGAGGGTCGAGACGCCCTCCTCGCCCTTGGCCGGGACCATCACTCCCAGCGGGTCGCCCATCCGCGTGGTATCGATCAGCGGCAGGTAGTCCTCGCCGCCGAAGCGCTCGGCGGTGCCGTTCTTAAGGGCGGTCTCGCGGGTCTTGTGGAGCAGGGTCAGGTTGGTCTGGGTCATCTCGCGCAGCTTGTCCTGCGCCGCCCGATAGGCCACCGCGTCGCCCTCGGTCGGCGGCGCCGGCAGGCCGGTGTCGGTGAGGACGATCTCCAGGCGCTTGCTGCCGTCGGCAGCGCCGAAGACCACGGTGGCGTCGTTGTAGCCGCACTGGCGGGAGAGGAAGTCGTAGCCGAACAGTGGCTTGCCGGCCGGCGGCAAGGCCACTTCGAGTTCATGGCCGGTGCAGGAATCGGCCGGCAGCGCAGGCGCGGCGGCCTGCTTTTCATCGCCGCCCCCGCACCCTTGCAGGGATGCGCCGAGCAGCACGGCGGAAAGGAAGATCAGCGGGCGTTTCATGGTGTTCTCGCAGGACGAAGAGCACGCAGTTTAGCGCCAGCCCGGGGCGTTCCGCATCGGTTGCCGATTCCCACCGCCATGTCGCAAACGCACCTCCCCGTGGCGTGCATAGGCATCTGGGCCGGCAGGGCCGGTCATACCATCGCTGGCAAAGGGACCGCGTGTCCCGTTGCAGCCATTCCGGCGCGGTTCCGGCGCCGCAGGGAGACCCAGCGATGTTCAGCAAGCATGACCAGATCCGCGGCTACGACGACGAACTGCTCGCCGCGATGGACGCCGAAGAGGCCCGCCAGGAAGACCATCTCGAACTGATCGCCTCGGAGAACTACACCAGCAAGCGGGTCATGCAGGCGCAGGGCAGC
>NZ_KV819921.1:0-18932 GCF_001815235.1 Pseudomonas sp. HMSC065H01
CGGTGCACGCCGCGTTGCAGCGGGTACTCGGCCGCAGTGGCGTTCCAGCCTTCCAGCAACTGATAGCGCTCCTCGGCATCGAGCATCGGCAGCGAGTCGACGCTGGCCTGCGGGTTTTCCAGCATGCCGCGCAGCAGGTTCTGCCAATGCCGCGCCATGCGCTCGACGGTCCGCGCCTCGAACAGGTCGGTCGCGTAGGTCAGCGCGGCGTACAGGCGACCGCCCTTCTCGTAGGTATCCAGGCTCAGGTCGAACTGGGTGGTACGGCTCTTCCAGTCGAGCTGGCCGAAGCTCAGGCCGGCCACGCTGTCCAGCGCCTCGATGTCGGCCACCAGCGGCTGGTGGTTGTACATCACCTGGAACAGCGGGCTGTGGCTCAGGCTGCGCTCGACCTTGAACGCCTCGACCAGGCGTTCGAACGGCAGATCCTGATGGGCCTGGGCGCCAAGCACGGTGTCCTTGAGCCCGGCCAGCAGGGTCGCCACCGACGTGCGGCCGTCGAATACCGAGCGCAGCACCTGGGTGTTGACGAACAGGCCGATCAGCCCTTCCACCTCGGCGCGGTTGCGGTTGGCGATGGGGACGCCGACCCGCAGGTCGGTCTGCCCGCTATAGCGTTGCAGGAGGATATTGAAGCCGCCGAGCAACAGCATGAACAGGGTCAGCCCCTGGCGTCGGGCGGTGCCGCGCAGGGCCTCGGCCAGGGCCGGCTCGATGCTGAACTCGTAACGGCTGCCACGGTAGCTGGGAACCGCCGGACGCGGGTGGTCGGTCGGCAACTCCAGGACCGGATGCCGCTCGCCGAGCTTGCCGCGCCAGTACTCCAGCTGGCGCTCCTGCTCACCGGCCTCCAGCCAGCTGCGCTGCCACAGGGCGTAATCGGCGTACTGGATCGGCAAGGCCGGCAGGCCGGGCTCCGCGCCAGTCGCATAGGCACTGTAGAAACGACTGAATTCTTCGATCAGCACGTTCATCGACCAGCCGTCGGACACGATGTGATGCAGGGTCAACAGCAGCACATGCCGCTCCTCGCCCAGGCGGATCAGGCGGACCCGCAGCAACGGCCCCTCGCACAGGTCGAACGGCTGCAACGACTCGCGCTGCGCCTCCTCGCGCAGGCGGGCTTCCTGCTCGGCCTCGGGCAGGCCGCTGCAATCCTCGAAGGCAACCTCCAGCGGGCGTTGCAGGGGCGCCTGCGCCAGGCTGTCGTCGGCGCCGCGCGGGAACACCGTACGCAGGGTTTCATGACGCTGCACCAGGCTGGCGAAGGCGCGCTCCAGCGCCTGGCGATCCAGCGGTCCGTTCAGGCGCACCGCGCTGGGCAGGTTGTAGGCGCCACTCTGTGGCTCCAGGTGCCAGAGGAACCACATGCGCTGCTGGGCGTAGGACAGGCGGTCGCGCTCGGCCGAAGACACGCCGGCCGGAATCGGGAACAGCGAGAAATCGATTCCCTCCCCTCGCAGGGTTTCGAGGAAGACCCGACGCTTCTCAACGGGTAGTTCGATAAAGCGGCGGGCGAGCTTGAGGGAATCTTCTGCGTTCATCGGTCTTCTTCCGTGCACATGGGCAACGAGCGCGGGGCTCGGTCATTCATGTGAAACGGACGACACATCGTGAAAATTAACCGGACAGCGACTTCCGGTCGCACCTTGGCCGATCGGTTTTTTGCATAGCCATCAGGCGCTTAGGCAAATGACGAAGAAATCCCTCGCGAGGAGCACGAAAGCTTTTGCGAAACATTTGCTTTCATCTTCCCTTTCAGGTTCTGCGCGGCTCATTCGTCCTATATGGATGAACGGGGCGTATCCAGTCTCCGCAACCCATGGTCGGTGCCCACGACCCCTAACCTACCGTTAGCCTCATGTCGAAAAAGTCCCGCTCCAGACTCTGGTTCCTCGTCCACAGCTGGCTGGCCCTGCCCATCTGGTTCTTCGTCCTGATCGTCTGCCTCACCGGCACCCTGGCGGTGGTCAGCCAGGAGATCGTCTGGCTGGCCAACCCGGAAATCCGTGCCAGCAAGCCAAGCGACTCCGCCGAACCGCTGAGCTACAGCCAAGTCCTCACCAGCATCAATCAGGCCCGGCCCGAGCTGAAGGTCGAATCGATCGAACGCCCCGACGAGTCCCACTTCGCCCTGACCGTGGATGTCAGCCATCCCGACGGCAGCAGCGCTGCGCTCTACGTGAATCCCTACACAGGTGCCATCCAGGGCAAGAGCCCTCACTTCGATTTCCGCCAGTTCACCCGCGCCCTGCACGGCTGGTGGCTGATGCCGTTCGATAACGGCTACAGCTGGGGCTGGTACCTGGTCTCGCTACTCGGACTGCCGATGTTGGCCTCGCTGGTCACCGGTCTGGTGGTCTATAAACGATTCTGGAAGGGTTTCTTCAGACCACGCCTGCGCATCAGCCAGGGCGCGCGCATCTTCTGGGGGGATTTCCACCGCCTGAGCGGCATCTGGTCGATCTGGTTCATCGCCGTGATCTCCATCACCGGCACCTGGTTCCTGATCCAGGCGATCCTCGCCGACAATCACATCACTCTCTCCAGCGAAGGCCCGCCGCCGGTCATCGCCCGCAGCGAGGTGCCGCTCTCGCCTTCCGGCCAGCCGGCTGTGCAGATCGACCTCGACGAGGCCGTGCGCATCGCCACTCGGGACATTTCCGGCTTGGAAGCCAGCGGGCTGTTCCTCCCAGGCAACGCCTACAGCCCGCTCTATGTCTATGGCCGCGGCTGGTACCCGCTGATGTACCAGTCGGCAGCGATCAATCCCTACAACGGCAGGATCGAGTCTTCCCGCCTGCTCGGCGACCGCACCCCGCTGGAGTTCCTCACCGAATCCATGCGCCCCCTGCACACCGGCGATTTCGGCGGCATCTGGGTCAAGCTGATCTGGTTCGTCTTCGGCCTGCTGCTGAGCATGATGGTGCTCAGCGGCCTGCTGATCTGGAGCAAGCGCACCGCACAGGCCACCGCCGCGCTGGTCAAGCGCGGCAAGCGCCCGGCACGCCAGCCGAAACCGGCCAAGCCGGCGCCGGTAATGGCCAACCAGACCGCGGAGGGACAGCCATGAGCAAGGCCGCCGTTGCCCAGCCCGTTTCGCCGCTGCGCCAGTTCTGGCTGCGCTGGCGTTTCCACCTGAATGTTCTGCTGATCCTGATCCCGCTCGGTTTCATGCCGCGTTATTTCGCCGACGTCGCACTGTTCCGCGGCACCAGCGGCCTCGGCGAACGAGAGGCGGGCGAGATCCAGGTCGGCCCCTGGAGCCTGCGCCTGGCGGAAATGCGTATCGAACCGCCGCACGACGAAGGCCCCGCCGGCTTCATGAAGGACTTCAATGCCGCCCTCTGCCAGGCCTGCATTCCCCAGGTCAAGGCGACCTACCTGCGCATCGGCAAGCCGCGCAGCCTGCGTGCCGCCGGGGTGATCTTCTTCGGCAGCCCCTACCGCATGGGCACCAGCGTGCCGATCCCGCCGCGCACCCGGCCCGACGCCGAACTGTGGATCACCATGGAAGGTTGGGACGGCTCCATGCACCAGGCTTCCATTCCCCTGGCCGAGGCATCCCCCGCCACCGTGGCCTGGCTGAACAAACGAGGTAAGCAATGAGCATCCACACCCGCCCCTGGCGCCTGCCCCTGACCGCCCTGTTGCTCGGCCTGAGCGGCGCGGCCCTGGCGCACAACCCGATCTGCGAATGCGAGGAAGTGCAGGCCGGCGAGATCCGCTGCAAGGGCGGCTTCTCCGACGGCAGCGGCGCCCCCGGCGTAACCCTCGACGTGATCGGCTACGACGAGCAGATCCTGGTTCCCGGCAAGCTCGGCGCCGACTCGACCCTGACCTTCAAGCGTCCCGACGGCGAGTTCTACGTGCTGTTCGACGCCGGCCCCGGCCACGTGGTGGAAATCGACCACGCCGACATCGCCGCGCCATGAGCGTCGAAACCGTCCGCCCGGCCGGCGCCGGCCACGAGACCCTCTACGTACTGCTCGGCAGTGTGCTGATCCTGGCCCTCGCCGCCACGGTGGTCGGGCTGCGCCAGCAGTCCCATGAAGCGCAAGCCCTGGACGCCCACCAGGTGGACGCCCGGCTCGACCTGAATGCCGCCGAACAGGGCATCTACGCCGACCTGCAGGTCGCCGCCGAAGACATCCAGGCGCGCCTGGACGACGGCGAAGCCGCGCCTTCCGTCGACGAACTGGCCGCCGAGGGCTTCCCGCCCTTCGTCGCCGACGTCGCCGCGAGCAGCCGCGGCGAGCACCGCTGGAGCCACGGCGAAACCGCCGGGCGTCCGAGCTACCTGGGCGTCAGCGGCAAGCCCGGGGTGGCCGGCTCGTTCCTCCTGCTGCTCGGCCCCGCCGAAGTCTGGCTGAAGCCCGCCGCGGCCGCTGCCGGCGCCGTACCGGGCGACGCCAGCGCCCTGGCCGACGCCGGCTGGCGCCAGGTGGTCAGCCGCTTCGACGCCGGCGTGACCCGTCAGCACCGCCATTGATCGCACATCGACTCCACAGAAGGCGTTTTTCCATGCTGTTCTCCCGTCGCTCATCCCGTCCGCGCGGCCTCGCCGCCCTCCTCCCGGGCCGTGCCCTGCTGGCCGCCCTGCTGCTGGCCCTGCTCGCCCCGCTGGCCCAGGCCGAAGACGGCAAACGCCTGCGCATCGGCATCACCCTGCATCCCTACTACAGCTACGTGAGCAACATCGTCGGCGACAAGGCCGAGGTGGTGCCGCTGATCCCCGCCGGTTTCAACCCGCATGCCTACGAGCCGCGCGCCGAGGACATCAAGCGCATCGGCACGCTCGACGTGGTGGTGCTCAACGGCGTCGGCCACGACGATTTCGCCGAGCGCATGATCGCCTCCAGCGAAAAGCCCGGCATCCCGGTGATCGAGGCGAACGCCAAGGTGCCGCTGCTGGCCGCCACCGGCATGGCCGCGCGCGGCGCCGGCAAGGTGGTCAACCCGCATACCTTCCTGTCCATCAGCGCCTCGATCACCCAGGTCAACACCATCGCCCGCGAACTGGGCAAGCTCGACCCGGCCAACGCCAAGGCCTACACCCGCAACGCCCGGGCCTACGCCAAGCGCCTGCGGGCCCTGCGCGCCGACGCCCTGGCGCGGCTGAACAAGGCCCCGGCCGCCGACTTCCGCGTCGCCACCATCCACGGCGCCTACGACTACCTGCTGCGCGAATTCGGCCTGGAAGTCACCGCCGTGGTCGAGCCGGCCCACGGCATCGAGCCGAGTCCGAGCCAGTTGAAGAAGACCATCGACCAGCTCAAGGCGCTGGACGTGAAGGTGATCTTCTCCGAGATCGACTTCCCCTCCACCTACGTCGAGACCATCCAGCGCGAGTCCGGGGTGAAGCTCTATTCGCTGTCGCACATTTCCTATGGCGACTACAGCGCCGGCAAGTACGAGGAAGAAATGGCGCGCAACCTCGACACCGTGGTCCGCGCCATCCAGGAGTCCGGCGCATGACCGTGGCCGAACGGCTTTGCGCCACGCCTTGCGGGCCGGCCATCGAGTTCGCCGGGATCGACCTGAGCCTCGGCGGCAGCCGCATCCTCGATGGCGTGCGCCTGCGCGTCGAGGCCGGCAGCGTGCACGCGCTGGTCGGGCCGAACGGCGGCGGCAAGAGTTCGCTGGTCAAGACCCTGCTCGGGCAGATGCCGCATCGCGGCGAGCTGCGCCTGGAGTGGCCCGGCGCGCCCGGCTGCATCGGCTACGTGCCGCAGGCGCTGGAGTTCGACCGCGGCCTGCCGCTCACCGTCGACGATTTCATGGCTGCCATGTGCCAGCGCCGTCCGGCCTTCCTCGGCCTGTCGCGCAGCCGGCGCCCGGCGATCGACGCGGCCCTGGAACGGGTCGGCATGCTGGCCAAGCGCGGTCGGCGCATGGGCGCCCTCTCCGGCGGCGAGCGCCAGCGCGTGCTGCTGGCCCAGGGCCTGGTACCGCCGCCGCAACTGCTGGTGCTGGACGAACCGATGTCGGCCCTCGACGAGGGCGGCATCCAGGTCTTCGAGCGGCTGCTGCTGGACTGGCGCCAGGCCGGCGTCACCGTGCTCTGGATCGAGCACGACCTGGAGGCCGTCGGCCGCCTCGCCGACCGGGTCAGCGGTCTCAACCGCCACCTGCTGTTCGACGGTCCGGCGGCCAGCAGCCTGACCCCGGAACGCCTGCTCACGCTGTTCTCCACCCAGCCCCGGAAGAACGCGGAGGCCAGCCGATGAACGACGCCTACGAACAACTGCGCCAGGCCGTCCAGGCCTGGGCCGCCGCCGGCTACCTGCCGGAGACCCTGGCCTACGGCTTCGTCGTCAACGCGCTCCTCGCCGGCCTGCTGATCGGCCCGGTGCTCGGCGGCCTCGGCACCCTGGTGGTGGTCAAGCGCTTCGCCTTCTTCTCCGAGGCGGTCGGCCACGCCGCGCTCACCGGCGTGGCCATCGGCATCCTCCTCGGCGAGCCCTACACCGGGCCCTACGGCAGCCTGTTCGGCTACTGCCTGCTGTTCGGCGTCCTGCTCAACTACCTGCGCAACCGCACCGGCCTGGCCCCGGACACCCTGATCGGGGTGTTCCTCTCGGTGTCCCTGGCGCTCGGCGCCAGCCTGTTGCTGGTGCTGGCGGGCAAGATCAACGTGCATATCCTCGAGAACGTGCTGTTCGGCTCGGTGCTGACCGTGAACGGCCATGACCTCGCGGTGCTGGCGGCGGTCGCCGTGCTGGTGCCGTGCCTGGCCCTGCCGCTGTACAACCGCATCATGCTGGCCAGCTTCAACCCGCAACTGGCGGCGGTGCGCGGGGTCGCGGTGAAGAGCCTGGACTACCTGTTCGTGGCCCTGGTGACCCTGGTCACCGTCGCCGCGGTGAAAGTGATCGGCGCGATCCTGGTCGGAGCCCTGCTGGTGATCCCGGCGGCGGCGGCGCGCCTGGTCAGCCAGTCGCTGAAAGGGTTCTTCTGGCTGGCGGTGCTGATCGCCACCGTCAGCACGCTGGCCGGTATCCTGTTGCCGATCATGTTCGACCTGCCGATTCCCTCCGGCGCCGCGATCATCCTGGTCGCCGGCCTGGCCTTCGGTCTCGCCGCCATCGCTCGCGGCTGCCTGCCGCACCTGAAAGGAACCCCCGGATGAACCTGAAACCCCATTGCCTCGCCCTGGCCCTGGCTTGCGCCGGACTCGCCGGCCCGCTCCCGGCCCTCGCCGCGACGCCGGCCGCGGCCCAGTCCGCGCCAGTCACGGTACTGGCCAGCCTGCCGGTCACCCACGCCCTCGCCGAACGCCTGCTGCGGGACACCGAGGTCAAGCTGCAACGGGTCGCCCCGGCCAACCTGCCGGCCAGCCGCCAGGCCTCGTTCTTCGCCGGGCGCGGCGCCGGCGGCCTGGCCAAGGCCGCCGGGCAGGCCGACGCGGTGATCGACCTGCGCTCGATCTGGAGCGACGACCCGCTCTACCCGCTGGCCCGCCGTAGCAATATCCGTATCGTCGAGATCGACGCCGCGCGTCCGGTGGACGGCGCCCTGCCCGGCATCGCCCTGCGCCCCGGCAGCGACCTGCATGCCTACCCCTGGCTCAACCCGACCAACCTGGGGCGCATGGCCGATGTCCTCGCCAGCGACCTGGAACGCCTGGCGCCCGGCGCCGCAGCGACCATCCAGGCCAACCTGGCGACGCTGAAGAAGCAATTGCTGGAAGCGACCGCCAGTAACGAGACTCGCCTGGCGAAGGCCGACAACCTCAGCGTGATCAGCCTCTCCGAACGCCTCGGCTACCTGCTCGCCGGGCTCAACCTGGACCCGCTGGACGTGGAGATCCAGGCCGACGACGGCTGGACCGAGACCAATATCCAGGCTTTCGCCGAGGAGCTGAAGAGCGAGGATATCGCCCTGGTCCTGCACCATCGCCAGCCACCCAAGCCCCTCGCCGATGCCATCGCCGCCAGCGGCGCACGCCTGGTAGTGGTGGACACCGAGGCGGCGGACCCGGTGGCCGGCCTGGAAAGCGACATGAAAGCGATAGTCGAAGGGCTGCTGGCCGGTAAAGGCTGAGCCGCGCCTCGTAACGAAAAAGGCCGGGGAGCGCTGCTCACCGGCCTTTTTTTCGTCGACATCGGACCCGCCGCAGGGCCTATGGCGCCCTCGCGGGCATCAGCAGATCGCCGCCGACTCCACCGCCAACGCCGCGGCGCCCTGCCCCGCGCGCCAGGCCTCGACCTGGCGCTCGACGACCGCCAGCACCTCGGCCTCGCGCTGATGGATGAAGAAGTGCCCGCCGTCGAACAGTTCCAGTTCGAAACCGCTGCGGGTTTCCTCGGCCCAGGCCAGCAACTGTTCCTCGCTGGCCTTGTCCTCCCTGCCGCCAAGCGTTCGGATCGGACAGGCCAGCGGCGGGCGCCGCTGGTGACGATAGCTGCCGCAGAGCAGGAAATCGGCGCGCAGGATCGGCAGGGTCAGGCTCATCAGCTCGCGGTTGCCCAGCACCTCTTCCGGCGTACCTTGCAGGTCGCGCAGGTCGGCGATCAGCTCGGCGTCGCTCTTCGGTTCGGCGAAACCGCGGTCATACTCGGCGCGTCGCGACGGCGCCGCGGTGCCGCAGGCGAAGAACCCCAGCGGCGTCGGGCAACCCAGCTCGCGCAAGGCATACAGCACCTCGCAGGCGAGCAAGGCGCCGAGGCTGTGCCCGAGCATCGCGTAGGGGCCCTGGCGGACCTCGTCGTGCAGCTCGCGCGCCAGTTGCTGCGCCAGGCTCGCCAGGTCGGTCTGCAACGGCTCGGCCATCCGCGCCCCGCGCCCCGGCAACTCCACCGGACGCACCGCCAGCCAGGCCGGCAGCTTGCGCCGCCAGCGGCTGTAGGTCATGGCGCTGGCGCCGGAATACGGCAGGCAGAACAGCCGTACGGGCGTACCGCCCACTCAGCCGGCCGCCTTGTCCATGTGCTGGCGCAGGCTCAGCGGGCGCATGTCGGTCCAGACTTCCTCGATGTAGGCCAGGCAGTCCTTCTTCAGGCCGCTCTTGCCGGCCGCCCGCCAGCCCTGGGGAATCTCCTTGTATTCCGGCCAGATGGAATACTGCTCCTCATGGTTGACCACTACCTGGAACTGGATGTCGTCACGGTCGAACACTGAAGTCATTGCTTGCTCCTGATGGGATCGAACGGCCGCGCGCAGCACGGCCCTTGCGTTGGATAACGAAAAGCCCGGCGGGAAAATTAGCCGGCCAGCGCCGCGCCGAGGGCGCGGGCGAAACGCCGGGCCACCTCGTCGATCTGTTCGGCGCCGATGATCAGCGGCGGCAGGAAGCGCACCACGCTGCCGTGGCGGCCGCCCAGTTCGAGGATCAGGCCGCGCCTCAGGCACTCGCGCTGGACCCGCGAGGCCAGGGCGCCGTCGGTCGGCGGATGACCGAGGGCATCCGCCTCGCCCTGCGGGTCGACGATCTCGACCCCGAGCATCAGCCCCCGACCGCGGATATCGCCCAGTTGCGGATAGTCGCGCTGGAGGATGCGCAGGTGCTCGGCCAGGCGCTCGCCCATGGCCGCCGCGTGGGCCGCCAGGTCGTGTTCCTTCAGGTAGCGCATCACCGCCGAACCGGCGGCCATGGCCATCTGGTTGCCGCGGAAGGTGCCGGCGTGGGCGCCGGGCTGCCATTTGTCCAGCCATTCGCGGTAGACCACCACCGCCAGCGGCAGGCTGCCGCCGATGGCCTTGGACAGCACCACCACGTCGGGGACGATGCCGGCGTGCTCGAAGGCGAACATCCTGCCGGTACGGGCGAAGCCGCTCTGGATCTCGTCGACGATCAGCGCCACCCCGGCCTGCTCGGTGATCCGCCGCAAGCCGCGCAGCCAGTCGAGATCGGCCGGAACCACGCCGCCCTCGCCCTGGACCACCTCGACGATCACCGCCGCCGGCAACTGCACGCCGCCTTCCGGATCGTTCAGCAGGTTCTCCAGATAGTGCAGGTTCGCCTTGACCCCCGCCTCGCCGCCGAGACCGAACGGGCAACGGTAATCGTAGGGATACGGCAGGAACTGCACGCCCGTGCTGAGCACCGCGCCCAACGGCTTCTTCGGTCCGAGATTGCCCATCAGCCCCAGCGCGCCCTGGCTCATGCCGTGGTAGCCGCCCTGGAACGACAGGATGGTGCTGCGCCCGGTGGCGGTGCGCACCAGTTTCAGCGCGGCTTCCACCGCGTCGGTGCCGGTCGGGCCGCAGAACTGGATCTTCGCCTCGGCGGCCAGCGCCGGCGGCAGCAGGCCGAACAGGTCCTGGACGAACTGGTCCTTCACCGGGGTGGTCAGGTCGAGGGTGTGCAGCGGCAGCTCGTCGGCCAGAACCTGGCGGATCGCCTCGATCACCACCGGATGGTTGTGCCCCAGCGCCAGGGTGCCGGCGCCGGCCAGGCAATCGATGAAGGTACGCCCCTCGACGTCCTCCACCAGCAGCCCCCTGGCCTTCTTCAGCGCCAGCGGAATCCGCCGCGGATAGCTGCGCGCGTTGGACTCCTGGCGGCTTTGCCGTTCCAGCAAGGGCGACTGGGAGAACTCGTAGAGCGTTTCGCCCTCCGCCGGGGTGGCGCGGAGCGGCTGGTCTTCGATGACGCTGGTGGCGACGTGCATGTCTTCAACCCTCAAGGCGTGGTGGTGTTCCACTGGCAACCGGCGATCCGGCCGCCAGGGGCGGCATTCGCGGATCGGATGCACAGGAGACGCAGGAGGGACGCACGGATTTACTGCGCCGGACCGCAGCACCGTGCTCGGACCGCCAGCTCCGGCCCGGACACCGTCGAGCGGGCCGCTAGTCGGCGCCCGCGGCGCTCACCCGCCAGATCGCGTTGCCGACGTCGTCGGCGATCAGCAACGCGCCGTCGGCCGCCTGCGCCAACCCCACCGGCGCGCCGAACAACTGCTTCTCGTCCGCGGAGACGAACCCGGTCACCACCGGCTGCGGCGCACCGGCGGGCTTGCCGTCGGCGAACGGCACATGGACCACCTGGAAGCCGCTGACCGGCGAGCGGTTCCAACTGCCGTGCTCGCTGACGAAGGCGCCGTTGCGATAGCGCTCGGGCAACTCGTCGCCGGTGTAGAAGAACAGGCCCAGCGCAGCCACGTGGGAACCCAGCGCGTAGTCGGGGACGATGGCCTTTGCCACCAGGTCGGGACGCTGCGGCTTCACCCGCGAATCCAGGTGCTGGCCGAAGTAGCTGTAGGGCCAGCCGTAGAAGCCGCCCTCCCGTACCGAGGTCAGGTAGTCCGGGACCAGGTCGTTGCCGATCTCGTCGCGCTCGTTGACGATGGTCCACAGCTTGCCGGAGACCGGTTCCCACTGCAGGCCGGTCGGGTTGCGCAGGCCGGAGGCGTAGATGCGGCTGCCGCGGCTGGCGACGTCCACCTCGAGAATCGCCGCGCGACGGTATTCGATCGCCGCGCCGTTCTCGGTGATGTTGCTGTTCGAACCGACGCCCACGTAGAGCTTGCGCCCGTCGGGACTGGCGAGCAGCGCCTTGGTCCAGTGGTGGTTGATGGTGTCCGGCAGGTCGGTGAACTCCATCCCCGGGTCGGCGACCCGGGTTTCGCCCGGCACGTAGCGGTAGCGCATGATATTCCCGGTATTGGCGACATACAGGTAATCCCCCACCCGCTGCACGCCGAACGGCGAGTCCAGCCCTTCCAGGAACACGTACTTCTGCCACTGGCCTCCGGCGCCGGCTCGGCGCAGCAGGGTGATGCGGTTGCCGCCCTTGCCGGCCTTGCCGGACTTCCCCTTGACCATCCCCGCGATGAGTTGCTTCGGCGTGGTCACCGGCGCGGTGCCGGGCGAGTTGGCCTCCACCACCAGCACATCGCCGTTGGGCAAGACCAGCAGTTGGCGAGGGTGTTGCAGGCCATCGGCGATCTTCTCGATCTTCAGGCCCTGGGCCACCGTCGGCTTGGCCTCTCCCGACCAGCCCACGCCTTCCGGTACCTTCATCGGCGGCAGGAGGAAGTGCTTCGGTTCCGGAAGCGCCGGATTGGCGCCGGTCTGCTGCTGCGGATCGTTCTGCGACCCCTGGTTGCAGCCGGCCAGGACCAGGCCGAGGGCAAGCGCGACGGGGCGCAGCGAGTGGAGGCTAGCCATGCGCCACCTCCTCCGCGGATACCGCCAGGAGCGCCTCTCCCAGCGCCAGCAGCAGCACCGTCGCGATCGACAGCCATAGCCCGGCCGGCATCACCGCATAGGCGTCGCGGCTGTGCACGAAGGCATTGAAGATGGCCAGGACGATACCGGCGAACTTCAGCAAGGAGGAAACCCTGGCCGCCGCGACGACCGCCGCGCGCCGCAGCAGCCATACGCGGCACAGGTCGACGACGCAGGGCAGGATGGCGAACAGCAGGCCGAGACTGATCAGCCAGGCCGCGCTCTTGCCCCACATCACCTCCGCCGTGGCGAAATAGGTGGCGTCGAAGACCAGGGCGGCGACGAAGAAACCGAAGGGAACCGGGTTGAGGACGTTGTAGAAGGCGTCCAGCGGTCTGAAGCGTAGTGCGGTGGCCATTGCGAAACACTCCTCTCGGGAAACGCAGGCTTCCCGACGTGAAGGGACGGGCAGGAGATTCGAACCGCCGAGGCCCTGCGCAAGGCGCGGGCAGCGGGGAACGGCACGGCGAAACGGCGACTGGGGGGCTCGCGCCCCTTCTGCGACGGACCTGCGCGAAGCGCTGGAGTTCATCTGCAAGGACCTGTCGGAAGCGATAGGTACGCTGGCGATCCTTCCGATGGAACTTCGTGCGCCGCGACTCACCGAAACAGGGGTAGCGCCCTTCCCGGCCCTCCCGCCGGGTTGCCGCGCCGCCCCAGGCGCACCCCGCCGGCGACCGATCCGCGCCCGGCGTTTGCCGAAGAGGAGACAGCCGATGCCTGATCGAACCGCCCTGCCCCGCGCCTTGCTCGCGGCCTGGGTCCTGCTCCTCCAGGGCGACGGTGGCGAGTACCCGCTGCAGGACGGCTTCGGCTGATCCAACGGCGTCACCCTGCAACTGCTCCGACTCTACGGCCCGGGCGCCGGCCGCTGAGCCTCAGCCCGGCGCCAGGTACTGGCGCTGCGCGGCGTCGGCGAAGCCTGCGGCGAGAAAGTCGATCAGCGCGCGGACCGAAGGCAACAGCCCGCGCCGCGAAGGGAACATTGCCACCACCATGCCTTCCACCGGCGTCCACTCCGGCAGCACCCGCACCAGCCGGCGCTCGGCCAGGTCGCGACTGACCACGCAGAGCGGCAGGCCGCCGATCCCGACGCCCTCCAGCACCGCCTGGCGCAAGGTGCCGAGGTCGTCGCTGAGCAGTTGCGGGCGCAGGTTGAGGGCCGCGCTGCTGCCATCCGCGCCGACCAGCCGCAGGCTGCCGTCCAGGCGCGAACGCTCCCAGCCGACGTAGGGCATCGCCGACAGGTCGGCCGGCAGCTCCGGCGGACGGTAGCGGGCCAGCAGCTCCGGGCTGGCCACCAGCACCTGCGGGCTGCGTGCCAGCACCTTCATCACCAGGTCGCTGTCCTCCAGCGGCGGGAAACGCAGCGACAGCGAGATGTCGTAGCCTTCGGCGATCACGTCGACCCGGCGATTGAAGGTCTTCACGTACAGCTCGACGTTCGGATACTGCGCCATGAAGCGCGCCAGCATCGGCGCCAGTTCGAAGTGCAGCAGCGGCGTCGAGCAGGTCAGGCGGACCATTCCGCACGGCTCCGAGCGGTTCTGTTCGATGACGTCCTCGGCAGCCTCCGCTTCCACCGTCATCGCCACGCAATGACGGTAGTAGGCCTGGCCGATCTCGGTCACCTGGAATTGCCGCGTCGAGCGCTGCACCAGGCGTACGCCCAGGCGCGCCTCGAGCTGCGCGACCTTGCGGCTGATGGTCGACTTGGGAATCCCCAGCACCCGCCCGGCGGGGGCGAAGCCACCGTGCTCGACCACCTTGGCATAGATGAAAAGCGCGTTCAGATCGAACACCAGCTCACCACTCATCGTTCCACCTGCGAGACTCTGAGACTTGATTTGCGGACTACCGGTTCCCACTCCCGGGAACTAGCGTATCGCTCCATCGACTCAATCGAGGAGCACCGACGTGAAAAAGGTCCTGGGAATCTACGGCAACGCCAACCGCCACTGGGTGGGCGACGGATTCCCCGTTCGTTCGCTCTTTTCCTACAACACACTGGGCCAGCATATCAGCCCGTTCCTCTTGCTGGACTACGCCGGGCCTGCTGATTTCCCCCCCGCACAGCAGCGCCGCGGCGTAGGCCAGCATCCTCATCGCGGCTTCGAGACGGTGACCATCGTCTACCAGGGCGAGGTCGAGCACCACGACTCCACCGGCGCCGGCGGACGCATCGGGCCGGGGGATGTGCAGTGGATGACGGCGGCCTCCGGGATCCTCCACGAGGAGTACCACTCGGAACGCTTCCGTAGCACAGGTGGAACGCTGGAAATGGTCCAGCTATGGGTCAACCTGCCCTCCAGCGACAAGATGAACCCGCCGCGCTACCAGACCCTGCTGGATGCCGACATTCCCCGCGTCGGCCTGCCCGACAGGGCCGGCGAACTGCGGGTGATCGCCGGACGCTACGGCCGCCACCAGGGGCCGGCGCTGACCCACTCGCCGCTGGCGGTCTGGGACGTGCAGCTGAAGGCCGGCAAGCACCTCGCCCTCGACCTGCCCAAGGGACATACCTGCGCCGTGGTGGTCCTGCGCGGCACCCTCGCGGTCGGCGACGAGATCGTTCGCGAAGCCCAGGTCGCCCTGCTCGACCGCGACGACCCGCGGCTGGAACTGGAAGCCAACAACGACGTGCAGTTGCTGGTGCTCAGCGGCGAGCCGCTGGACGAGCCGATCATCGGCTATGGCCCCTTCGTGATGAGCAGCCGCGAGGAAATCGACCAGGCCATCGAGGACTTCGAGAACGGGCGCTTCATCCGCGCCCACTGAAGTCCGCCCCCCTACGACATGGCCCGCGCAGGAAGCGCGGGCCCGGCCGGGCTTTGCCCGAAATTCACGGACGACCACCCTGCAAGAGGAAATGGAAATGAGCGCTCCCGCCAACTTCAACGGCCAGACCCCGAAGATCGATCCGGCCAACGCCGCCATGTTGCTGATCGACCACCAGAGCGGCCTGTTCCAGACGGTCAAGGACATGCCGATGACCGAACTGCGCGCCAACGCCACCACCCTGGCCAAGGTCGCCACCCTGGCGAAGATCCCGGTGATCACCACCGCCTCGGTACCGCAGGGCCCCAACGGCCCGCTGATCCCGGAGATCCACGAGGCCGCGCCGCACGCCCAGTACGTCGCGCGCAAGGGTGAGATCAATGCCTGGGACAACCCGGAATTCGTCGCCGCGGTGAAGGCCACCGGCAAGAAGCAACTGATCATCGCCGGCACCATCACCAGCGTGTGCATGGCCTTCCCCAGCATCGCCGCGGTACACGACGGCTATCAGGTGTTCGCGGTGATCGACGCCTCCGGCACCTACTCCAAGATGGCCCAGGAAATCACCCTGGCACGGGTGGTCCAGGCCGGCGTGGTGCCGATGGACACCGCCGCGGTCTGCTCGGAAATCCAGCGCACCTGGAACCGCGACGACGCTGTGCAGTTCGCCGAGGCCTACAGCGCGGTCTTCCCGCACTACCAACTGCTGATCGAGAGCTACGCCAAGGCCCAGGCCGTGGTCACCAACCACGAGCAACTGGACTCGCAGCGCAAGTGATCATCGCACGCGGGTCAACCCGCGCGCCCCTCCCCCGATAGCAAGGAGAAAGCCATGTCCTTCCAATACAAGCGTCTCGACAAGAACGATGCCGCCGTCCTCCTGGTCGACCACCAGACCGGCCTGCTCTCGCTGGTCCGCGACCAGGACCCGGACAAGTTCAAGAACAACGTGCTGGCCCTGGCAGACCTGGCCAAGTACTTCAAGCTGCCGACCATCCTCACCACCAGTTTCGAGAACGGGCCGAACGGGCCGCTGGTACCGGAGTTGAAGGAACTGTTCCCGCAGGCGCCCTACATCGCTCGTCCGGGTAACATCAACGCCTGGGACAACGAAGACTTCGTCAAGGCGGTCAAGGCCACCGGCAAGAAGCAACTGATCATCGCCGGCGTGGTCACCGAGGTCTGCGTCGCCTTCCCCGCGCTCTCGGCGCTGGAGGAAGGTTTCGAGGTGTTCGTCGTTACCGATGCCTCCGGTACCTTCAACGAAGTCACCCGCGACGCCGCCTGGACACGCATGGTCGCCGGTGGCGCGCAATTGATGAACTGGTTTGGCGTAGCCTGCGAACTGCACCGCGACTGGCGCAACGATATCGAAGGGCTGGGGGCGCTGTTCTCCAACCACATTCCCGACTATCGCAACCTGATGACCAGCTTCAGCCTGCTCACCGCAGCCAAGTAATCCCGCCCTGCCCCGGCCATCCAGGCGCCCGCGCCGGATGGCCGCTTCCGATCCCCCGACAGCGGAGGTCCGCATGCGACGCGCCATTCCCCGGCCGTGGCCCACCGTCCTGTCGCTCGGCCTGCTGGTCGGCGGCGAGGCCTGCCTGGCCGACGACTCCCTGGGCCATCGCGACAACATCAGCACCGGCCTGAACCAGCGGCAGAAAGCCGAAATGAAGGTGCCGCCGGGCTTCGTCGAAGGCTCGACGCTGAACGGTTTCATCCGCAACTACTATTTCGCCCGCGACAACCACGACACCCCGTCCCGCCGCGACCAGCGCGAATGGGCCCAGGGCCTGATGCTGTCGTTCCGCTCCGGCTATACCGACACGCCGATAGGCATCGGCCTGGATGCGCACGCCTTCTACGGCCTGCGCCTGGACGGCGGTGGCGGCAGCGGCGGTGCCGGCGTGCTGCCGCTGGACTCCGCCGGTCGCCCCGCCGACAGCTTCTCCGCGGCCGGCGCGGCCCTCAAGCTGCGCGGCCTGGACAGCCTGCTGAAGATCGGCGACCAGTTGCTGGAGAACCCGGTGATCGCCAGCGGCGTCAGTCGCATGGTGCCGCAGAGCTACCGTGGCGTGACCCTGAAGAACTACCATTTCCGCGCGCTCGAACTGGACGCCGGCTTCGTCGAAGCCACCCGCCTGCGCAACCAGAGCGGCCACAGTCATCTCACCAGCGGCTACGGCAACGGCACCAAGGGCGGTATCGCCGCCGATCGCGAAAGCCCGCACATCGCCTGGCTGGGCGCCAGCTACAGCGCCCCCGGCGGCAGCCAGGCGACGCTCTACAGTGGCCGCCTGGAGGATATCTGGAACCAGCACTACCTCGGCCTCAGCCAGCCGTGGCGGCTTTCCAGCCAATTGACCCTGACGCCCTGGCTGCATTACTACAAGACCCGCGACCAGGGCCGCAGCCAGCTCGGCCGGATCGACAACGACCTCTACAACGCCGGCCTGACCCTGGCCGGCGGCGGCCAGTCGCTGAGCCTCAGCCTGCAAAAGGTCGATGGCGACACCCCGTTCGACTTCATCGCGCAGAACGACCGGACCTTCCTCTACGAAAGCAACGCCATGCAGTACGCCGACTTCAACGGCCCCGGCGAGCGCTCGTGGAAGATCCAGTACCAGGCCAGCCTGGCCTTCCTCGCCGCCCCGGACTGGCAATTCGGCGCCGCCTACGGCCGTGGCCAGGCCGACCTGACCCGGGTCGACCCGGACAGCGCGGGCTACGGCTACCTCTACAACCCCAATGGCAAGAACGCCCAGCACTGGGAACGCGACCTGTCGCTGCGCTACGCCTTCCCCGCCGGCCCGGCCAAGGGCCTCAGCGTGACCCTGCGCTGGGCCACCCACCGCCCCGGCGAAGGCTACACCGCCCCCGGCAACACCCGCGGCAACTCCAGCTCCGACGAATACCGGGTGGTGGTCGACTACCCGATCAGGTTGCTCTGAACCCACGGAACCAGAAAAAGAGAAATCCCCTCATGCGTGCAGCCCTGCTACCCACCTTCGGCGCCCTCTCCGCCGCGCTCTGCCTGGAGGCCCGCGCCGACGCCGTCGCGCTGCCGCCGCTGGCGCTCGGCAACACCAGCTTCATGGACGGCGTCAGCCGTCCCGGCATGCTCTTCGAACTGCCCCTGCAATACGTTCGGGCGAACAACGCCAGCGACGCCGGCGGGCATTCGGTTCCCGGTCGGCAACGGGTTCGTGGCACCACGCTGTTGCCGCACTTCGCCTACCTCAGCCAGAACACCCTGCTCGGCGCCCACTACGGCGCCGAAGTGCTGCTGCCGCTGGTACGCCTGGACCTCGATATCGACGGCGGCCCGGACGGCCGGCGCACCCGCCAGGGCGACCTGATCGTCAGTCCGCTGATGCTGCAATGGGGGCCCGCTACGCTGTTCGGCCGCCCCTACTGGCAGCGCCTGAACTTCGTCTTCTCCCTGCCCACCGGCGACTACGACAAGGACGCCGCGATCAACACCGGCAGCAACACCTGGATCTTCAACCCGCACTACGCCTTCACCTGGGAACTGGGCGAGCGCCTGGAACTCAGCGGCCGCCTGCACTACGCCTGGATCAGCCGCAACGACGACCCCTCGCCGCGCCTGGGCGCAAACGACGTACAGCCGGGCCAGGCGCTGCACGCGAACTTCTCGATCTCCTACGCGCTGGACCCGCACTGGCGGATCGGCCTGGCCGGCTACCAGTTGAAACAGATCAGCGCCGACCGCATCGACGACCACCGGCAGGCCGACTCGCGCGAGCAGGTCTTCGGCATAGGCCCGGGGGTGATGTACAGCCAGGGCAGGCAAACGCTGTTCGCCAACCTCTACGCCGAAAACGGCGCGCGCAACCGCAGCGAAGGCAACCAACTGACCCTGCGCTACCTGCTGGCGTTCTGAATCGGCGGATAACGCCCTGGAAACGCCGACACCTCCCCGGGTCCGTAGGGCGAATAACCGCTCGCGGTTATCC
>NZ_KV819922.1:0-246 GCF_001815235.1 Pseudomonas sp. HMSC065H01
TTTTCCGCGCGCAAAAGCAAAACCCCCGGTCATCGCTGACCAGGGGTTTTGGGATAGGAGCTTGACGATGACCTACTCTCACATGGGGAGACCCCACACTACCATCGGCGATGCGTCGTTTCACTTCTGAGTTCGGGAAGGGATCAGGTGGTTCCAACGCTCTATGATCGTCAAGCAATTCGGTTGGATATCCGTTCGCTTGGGCTTACGTCTATCCGGATTCAGGTATGTGATTTCAAGGTGTTT